>JBBSPP010000216.1:0-5680 GCA_038258625.1 Chitinophagales bacterium | reverse complement strand
TCAAATCACTATAAAACCCACTCAAAACATTCTCCTCAAATAAATCACCATCACCACTATTATGGGTGTAGATATTTTTCTTAGTGTTGTAAGTATAATCTTTGGCAAGTTCAATTTTATTATCGGAAATATGTTTTAGCGCGTCCAAGATAGTTTGTAAATCTTCATCAGTAATTGTAGGGTGTATTGAAAACCGGATCCAACCGGGGCGTTCGTTAATGTGTCCTTCTTCAATACGGCTTAGGATTTTGTATGATGTATCACGGTCAATATTTAAGAGGCAGTGCCCGTAAGTACCAGCACAGGCGCAGCCGCCGCGCATTTGTATGCCATAGTGGTCGTTGAGTAATTTTACTACAAGGTTAAAATGCATATCATCTATATAAAAAGAGATTGCACCGAGGCGGTTTTTATGCTGCCCTGCTAATATGTGCAAACCTTCAATTTTTTCCATAGCATCCATAGCGCGATGCACCAACGTATGCTCGCGCTCGCGCATGGCATCGGTACCCATTTCTTCTTTTAGCTTGAAGGCAAGGGCTGCTTTTATACCTTGCAAAAAAGGTGGGGTGCCACCATCTTCTCGATCTTCTATGCCTTGCACATATTTATGATCATGCCACGGATTGGTATAGTACACCGTGCCGCCGCCTGGGTTATCGGGTATTTTGTTGGTGTAATAATCTTTATGAAAAACCACAATACCTGGTGTGCCCGGGCCACCCAAAAATTTGTGTGGCGATACAAAAATTACATCCAAGTGCGCGCCTGCTTCTTGGGGGTGCATATCAATTTTTACGTAGGGGCCGCTACAAGCAAAATCAACCCAAATACAACCTCCGGCTTTATGAATTTTTTTTGCAATTTCGGAATACGGGGTTTCAATACCCGTAACGTTGCTGCACGCCGTAACGGAGGCAATTTTTAATTTCCGGTTTTCATATTGCGTAAGCAATTCATCAAAATGATGTAGGTCAACCAATCCTGCTGCATCCTGATTGATCATTACACAATCGGCAATGGTTTCTATCCATGTAGTATGATTGCTATGGTGCTCCATGTGGGTTATAAAAACTACGGGGCGCTCATCCTCCATAGTTTCAAAAGAGTCTAATTCATCACCGTTGGCAGCAATGTGTTTTTTCAAATATCCTTTTGCCCGCTCGGGTATGCGCAATCCCATAATGCGCTGCATTTTGCAAATAGCCCCCGTCATACCGCTCCCCTCAAATACGAGCATATCATCTGCCGAGGCGTTTACTTGTTTTTTTATATACACTTTTGCCTCTGAATAAGCTCGCGTCATGATGGTACCGCTGAGGGTGGTTTCGGTGTGGGTGTTGGCGCAGTAGGGCATTATTTCATTGCGCATTCTTTCTTCTATGGGGCCGTATAATCTGCCGCTCGCTATCCAATCGGCGTAGATTAATTTTTTGCTACCATAAGGAGTATCAAAATAAATATCGTTGCCGATGGTGTTTTTCCTGAATTGATCGAAGTGTGCTTCCATAATGTTGGTAAATGCTAGGGTACAAAAGTAGCAGAAAAAATAGGGAATGGAACGTTGAAATTTTGATTTAAGAACATCCTGTGCTGATTAGTGAATAGCTTGCCCTTTTTACTAGACTAGATTTTTAAAATTAAAAAATCCGTTTGGCACATTTTCTTTATGCATTTTTGATTGTTCGATATTCTTAAATTTTAAAAAGTTTACCTTCGTATTTCCATGAAAAAAAACGTAGCCAACGCACCCACAATTTCTAATCGCTCTGCTAGTTTTCACTTTAGCATTGAGGCTACCTATACCGCGGGTATGATGCTAAAAGGCACGGAGGTAAAATCGTTGCGCGAAGGCAAGGCAAGTTTTAATGATACGTTTTGTGTGTTTCATGGTGACGAGCTTTTTATACGAAACCTTTACATTGCCGAGTATATTTTGGGTACCGATAATAATCATGACCCTGTGCGCGAGCGCAAGCTTTTGCTAAACAGGCAAGAGCTAAATAAAATACTGAATAAGAAAAAAGAAAAGGGCTATACGATTGTACCGCTCAAGATTTTTTTTACAGAAACTGGTCATGTAAAACTAGAACTTGCGCTGGCTAAAGGTAAAAAAACCTACGACAAACGAGAAAGTATTAAACGCAAAGACCAAGAGCGCGACCTAAAACGCACGATGCGCGATTATAAATAGAAATAGAAACGCCCCGCAATTTTGTTGCGGGGCGTTTAATTAAAGTTTGCGTTTTACTTATTTCAAAAAAAATTAGAACGGCAAATCGCTGTCGTCTTCTCCACTTTTAGAAACTATGGGCGCACTAGTTTTGGGTGCTGGCGCAGATTGAGTTTGCTGTGAAGGAGCAACAGGCTGATCAGTAGCAGCTTCCAAACGCCACGCTTCTAAATTCGTAATATAGCCAGTGGTGCCATCTTTTTTACTAGTGTACTTACTACCGCGTAGGTTAAAGTGTACTTTTATTTCAGATCCTTCGTTCATGCTATCCAATAATGAAACTCGATCTTGCGTGAGTTGAAATTTCAGGTAATCTTGGTAGGTGTTGCCACTTATTTCTTTCGGGCATTCAATTACAAATTCTCTTTTTTTGAAAGTATCTGTAATTTGTTGCACATCATATTTTTCTATTAATTTTCCGGTTACATCAAAACTTGCCATAATATTTTATTTTTTATAAGCTCGAAAGTAAATAATTTTTTAGCTCCGTCATAAATTTTTGTGCGTAGGTTTTCTACATTTAGTACTCATTTCGGTTTTAGTATCAAAATATGCTTTTCTTGCATTAGCAGTCGTTGTACATTTTTATTTTTAAGTCACCAACGAAAGTGTCTTTTTTATCGTCCATTATTCTATAATAATTCTTGTGCATTAACTACCACAATTTAAAAAACAAACTATTTTTAGAACGACTTAAAAAAAATTTACAACATGAAAAAAATTTACATCTCTCTATTGCTTGTGTTTGCTGGGCTGTACGCCGCTGCACAATGCTCCACAGTTGTATTGGCAGGAGCCAGCACATCTAGTAATGGCCGCGGCCCGTCGGGTAGCCAAATGAAAATTCGTACGGTGTACTTAATTACTCCTGCCGAAATGCTTGCCGCAGGTTTTGCAATCGGTCAGCCATTTTCTGAAATCGGATGGTCAAATTCAACCTTACCTTCCGCAGCCTCGACTGGTACCTTAAATATTATGTTGGAAAATACAAATGATATGGTGTACAGCAAAACAACCAACTTTACAACAGCCACAGCGGGTATGATCAGCTATAGAAACGCATCTACAACGCTACCATCTGTTACGGGTTTTTTCAACATTCCGCTGACAAGCACGTTCACATATAGTGGCGGTGGTGTGTATGTAGCTTTTGAATGGACAAATTGTACTGTTATAACTCCCGCTGTTGCTATGTTTTGCAATACGGCTGTAGTTGGTGGCTTAAGGAATGCTTTCAGCACAACTTCTTGCACGTATGCTACTGTTACAATGGGAACTAGTGATTTCAGACCTATTACTTCGTTTGGTTCCACCGTAGCAAATGATGCGAAAGTGTCGTATATATATAATCAAGGTGAAATGGCCATTGCCAAATCTGTCAACCTACCATTTAGTGCTAGCGTAACCAATAATTCTGGTCTAGCAATGACCAATTTACCTGTCACGCTTGAAATAGCAGGAGCCAACTCTTTTTCTGCGACAACTACAATTGCAAATATACCAGCTTGTAGCACGCAAGTTGTTTCTTTTACTTCTCTGTACACACCTAGCAATGAAGGAATAGACTCCATTATGGTGTTTCTACCAGCCGATGCAAACCCACTGAACGATACATTTAAAGTAAATTCTACTGTGGGCAAACAGAAAATGGCATACAGAAATTTGGGAGAAAATAGTACTGGCGGAGTTGGAGTAAATACAGGAACTGGTACAATAGCAATAAAATTTACAACCGCTGTGCCTGGTATTATAACTCACGCGGATTTAAATTTTAGCAACGTCACAACTCCTGGCCAATACCGCATAGCCATATATGGTGATAATGCTGGAGTTCCCGCCCCAATACCGCTTTATACTGATGCATCTAATAGAACCAATGCTACGGGTAATTTTTCGATAAAACTAGATACAGCTGTGAGTGTACCTGCTGGTACATTCTATCTAGCGTTGCAACAAATGAGTGTTAACATTAATATGGCTCTGGGATTTAGTAATGAACAGCCACTCCGTATGTCGACTTTCCTTTTTTCATCTAATCCGCCCGTTACTTGGTCAGACCTTGGTGGTGCGGCAAATTCCTTTAAAGTATTATCTGGCGTCAAATTTTGTTTTCCCACTGCACCTGTGGCCATCCTTGGCAACACAACTGGCTGCGAAGGTTCTAGTGTATTATTTGTAGCCGATACCACTGATGTTATTGGAGTTGATTCTTTTACATGGTTATTACCACCAGGCTACATTGGCAATAGTATATCTGACAGTATATATGTAACCACATCTACCACACCTGGTTTAATTCGTTGTGTAGCTAATTACCCTTGCGGCACTAGCGATACTATCTCATTAGCTTTTACGCCCACTTTATTATCTAATACAATTTCGCAGAGTAATGCTGGCAATACAACATCAACAGTCGGTAGTGCTACTTCCACTAACTATCAAGATGACGGCCAAATAGTATATTACTCCGATGCAAGTTGCCAACCAATTGCTCTGGTTGTAGATCTTATGGGGGGCAATGAATTGGGCAATACCTCAGCTACAGTCAACGTCGCGAGTAGTGTACCCACGTTTAATTCTCAACCTTACTGCCCTCGCACATTCACTATAACGCCAACCAATAATGGTGATGCAATTGTTCAGTTGTACGTTTCTCAAGCCGATTTTACCGCGTATAACACTGCCGCCACTGGGCCATGGTTGCCATTACCTACCACGGGCAGTAATAGCGATCCCAACATTCCAAATGTGCGAATAACCAAAGTAGATGGGGCTTTAGGTGTAGGCCCATCATCGGTAATTACACCTATCATGAATTGGAATAGCACCACATCATATTGGGAAATGTATTTTACCGTTACCAATTTTAGTTCTTTTTATATACACGGTGCTAATCCTGCCAATCAATCATTGCCCGTCGTTTGGCAGTCTTTTGATGTAAAAAAACAAGGGGTAAACGCACTATTAAATTGGGCAACAAGTGCCGAGCGCAATACCAGTCATTTTAATATTCAGCACAGTACAAATGGCCGCAATTTTGAAACAATTGGTATGGAAAAAACCTCCGCATTCAATGGCAATACCTACAATTTGAGCAATTACAAATTTGAGCATACTACGCCTACAATTGGTACAAATTACTATCGCATAGAGCAGGTAGATCAGGATAAAAATTCGACCTACAGCAGCATTAAGGAATTGGCGTGGAATTATAGCGGCAATACGTACACTGTATATCCACAGCCAGCGGCTGATCAAATAAATATTGAAGCTAGCATAACAAAAGATGCGAAGCTAAACTTGCAACTTACTGATATGAGTGGCAAAATTATTAGGGAGCAAAATATAGACGCTAAAAAAGGTGTGGCAGCATTTGGCATAAATAGTAGTACTATACAAAATGGTTTTTACCTATTACGAATATTGGAAAATAATAAAATTTCTTAC
>JBBSPP010000215.1:0-5686 GCA_038258625.1 Chitinophagales bacterium | reverse complement strand
GCAAGCCTTTCATCAGCGACGCAGTCTTTATCGGCAGCGGCACCATCAGCACTATTACTATCTATGATACAGTTCATTACACTCATAGTGCCCGAGCCATTCCATAGTCCGCCACCTTCGGCAGTTGCAGTATTGCCTATTATTTGGCTATTGGTAAGGTTGATTGTACCCGGTCCAGTCATGTGCAAGCCACCACCGTTACCCGGTGCGCTACCAGTCATGTTGTTTTTCAAGAAAGAATTATTTATTGTAATAGTATTAATACCACCTGTTGAGTTTCCTTCTATACCACCACCAGCGCGGTTGGCTGTGTTGCTCATGATTCTGGTGCTTGTTACATTTAGTGTAGCGCCTACATCATTCAAAATACCACCACCAGAACCTGAAGCTCCGTTGGCCATATTATTTTGTATAAAAGAATTCATCAAATTAAGGGTTCCACCAGTAAGGTTATAAATACCACCGCCGCCATTATCCAATGCTGCGCCTGATGCTGTGTTGCTATCTACATATACGTTATTTAACGTCATTGTACCGCTTCCGTTCCACAATCCGCCACCTTCTGAGCTTGCTGCATTGCTATATACGCGGCTGTTGGTAATGTTAATAGTACCAGGCCCAGACATGTGCAATCCACCACCGTTGCCGGGTGCGCTCATGGCAGTATTATTTGTCAAAAAAGTTTGGTCCATGGTTATTGTGTTAGTACCACCTACAGCATTTCCTTCTATACCACCACCAGCACGGCTAGCGCTGTTGCCAGTAATACGGCAATTCGTAATATTAAGTGTAGAACCTACATCATTCAAAATACCACCACCAGAACCTGCGGCACCACTAGCCATATTATTACGCACAAATGTTTGGTTAATATTTAAAGTACCACCATTTAAGTTATAGATAGCACCACCGCCATTATCGGCCGAAGCACCTTGTGCATTATTGCTATCAATCGTACAAGCCTGAACAGTCATGGTACCCGTACCATTCCAAAGACCACCACCTTCTGAAGCTGCTTTGTTATTCATTACTTTACAATTGGTAAAAGCGGTAGTACCCAAGCCGGTAACGTGCAATGCGCCACCGTTACCTGGTGCTGCTGTTGCTGGCAATACACCTGCATTATTGTTTATCATAAATACATTGTTCATTGTGGCCGTACAGCCCGAGCCTACTTCTACAGCACCACCAGCACGGTTGGCCGTATTGTTATTAAACTGCGAATTCATAGCATTTAGCGTAGCTGCCTGCAATAGGTTAATAGCTCCTCCACTACCACTAGTACCATTGGCAGTGCAGCTTTCTATAATGGTACTATCAATATTTAGTGTAGCATTTATGGCATTAATAGCACCACCATCAGTAGCTAGGCCACTAATAATGCGCAAATTGTTGATGCTCACCGTAGCCGATGAAACCTCAAAAATACGCGACGTAAGACCTGCATCAATCACCGTCAATGCAGGATTTCCCGTGATGGTCAGGTTTTTATTGATTGATATTTGACCTGCCGTAAGTGTAATAACCGTTACCGAAGGGGCAATGGTAATTGTTGAGCTTGGCGATGCCGCCGCAATTTGGTTTCGAAGTGTACCAGGTGATACGCCATCGCCACCATCGGTTACTACTTGCCCAAAAGCCATCACTGCACTAAAGAGCAGCAACATATTGAGCGTTAAAAATTTTTTCATAATTATGTGTTTCATAATTTATTATTTTTTATTGTTGTTGTACATACGTTAAGCCAAACCATTTGGATTCTTTTGGCATAAAAAAATGTGAACGGAATGAATAGAAGCTAATCCAGTAAAGGGTTTGGATGTTAGAATTTATTTTTCTTATTTTTAATAAAAAAAGTCCTTTTGGTTTTTTTTTATAAAAAGGCAATTACCCTAGTAATCAATTCTATGTTTTTTTACAAAAAAGCAAATGCACTATACTAGATGGTGGTGTAGGAAATGAATGTCAAAAGGCGTATTCATAGCAAATGTGTTTCCGAAAAACGCATAGCGCTTAGCTAAACTGCATTCGTGCCGCCCTTAGATTCAATGGTGTTAGCCGTAGGGGTAGTTGGGTTTGCCTTTTTTATACTTGGTGCATGGGCACATTTAATTACTAATCCATAAAATGCACTCGCCCTCCCCAAGATTCAACTTGCGACGACAGTAGGTTTAGTGGTTGTGTCCGTTGCTTCAGTCGTTATCGCCTAAGGTTTACTAGCTCGCTTCGACGGCTTGCTTGGTATCCCAGAAACTAAATTAGGTGTCCTCGAAGATTTACTAGCTCTCTTCGAAAGTTTACTAGCTCGCTTCGATGGCTTACTCGGTATCCCAGAAACTAAATTAGGTGTCCTCGAAAGTTTACTAGCTCTCTTCGAAAGTTTACTAGCTCCCTTCGATGGCTTACTTGGTATCTTAGAAACTAAATGAGGAGTCTTCGCAGGTTCACTAGCTCTCTTCGATGGCTTACTTGGTCGTTTCTTTTTGGTAAAAAGCGCAACTTACCCCCTCACCACAGCCCCAACTTCTTTTTCCAGTGCGGCCATTACTTTCTTCATTTCGGCGTCCACGTCGGCGTCTATTATGGTTTTTGTTTTGTCTGAAAAAGAAAGGCGTACGGCGTAAGATTTTTTGTCGGTGCCCAGTTTTTCGCTTTCAAATACATCAAAAACCTCCAGTCCCGTCATGTTGACTGAGGCCACCTTGCGGATTGTTTTTTCTACGTCGGCGTAGGGCGTTTTTTTATCCAGCACCAAGGCAAGATCGCGGTTTGTACCGGGAAATTTAGTAATGGGGTCAAATTTGATCTGTCGGTTTTCCTGCGCACTTTGGATCGCTTTCCAATCCAAATCTACCCACCACACATCTTTTTCTATTTTAAAAGGTTTCAGTTTTTCGGCTGGTACTTTTTCTATTGTGCCTATTTTTTTCTTGCCTAAAGTTATCAATCCATTTGCATCAATAGTGGCAGGGGGTAGGAGGGAAGAAACGATGCCTTTGCAAAAATAAAGATCCACAGGCGCGGCTTTGGTGCTCCAATGCGCGGCCTGTTGCGCACCACTGAGGTAGAGGCAAAGGCGCTCGGTTTCTATATAGTTGCCACGGCGGTTGGCGTATGTTTTGCCAAATTCAAATAACTTGAGGTCTTCATTTTTTCGGTTATGATTGTGGGCTATAGTTTGCAACGCGGTTTCCAGCATCGACGGGCGCATTACATCTAGCTCGCTGGTAAGGCTGTTCATCATACTCACCAAGTTTTCATTGTTGGGGTAGTACTTGCTGTTGGTAATTGAGTTGGTAATTATTTCGTAAAAACCTTTGCCCACGAGCCCGGCTGCCATGGCTTTTTTATGGTTGATTTTAAAACTGTTTTTACCGAGCTGATAGTTTATTTTCCCAGTAAATGGAATATTATCAATGCCATCAATGCGCATAATTTCTTCTACAATATCGGCTTCAAATTCGATGTCGGGCTTGGCAAACGGCACGGCAATTTCCAGTTTGTCTCCGTCGGCTTTTACATCGAAACACAAGGATGATAAAATTCGTTTCACTTGCTCTTTATCATAATTTTTACCTGCCAAATGATTCATACTTTCAAATGAAACGGTCAATGTTTTTTTATCCTTCGGTTGCGGATATTGATCTACAATTTCTGAAGCAATTTGGCCACCAGCAAGGTCGCAAATAAGTTGTGCGGCTCGTTTTAAAGCGTACTCCAAATTTGTAATATCCGCGCCTTTTTCATAACGCGCAGATGCATCAGTGCGCAGGTTGTGCAGCACGCTTGTTTTACGAATGCCAATGGCTTCAAAAAAAGCGCTTTCTATAAAAATATTCTTAGTATCATTTTTCACCCCCGAATCCGCACCGCCAAATACACCGGCAATACACATAGCATTTTTGGTATTTGCAATTACCAAATCGTCGCTTACCAATGTGCGTTCTTTTGCATCAAGCGTAGTGAATTTTTCATCTGCTGCCGCTGTTCGGATCACTATTTTTTTGCCAATAATTTTGTCATAATCAAACGCATGTAGCGGCTGACCACATTCGTGCAATACAAAATTTGTAACGTCCACCACATTATTAATGGGCTGTATGTCTATGCTTTTTAATTTGTTTTGCAGCCATGCGGGCGATGCGCCAATGGTTACATTCGCAATGCTAATGCCCATGTATCGGGGGCATTTATCGGTGTCTTGAATTTCAATTTCAAAGGGCAAATCTGCTGTCTTTGCGGGCAGTTCAACAGCCGGGATTTTCATAACGGCAATACTGCCGTTGATATTACTTTGGTAGGCTAGTACATCTTTCATAGCGCCTATATGGCTCATGGCATCCATGCGGTTTGGGGTTAATCCAATTTCATATTGCACACTTGGCTCGGGTATATTATAGTAATCTGCGGCGGGTGTTCCCGCTTTTATTTCTTGGTTTATTACTATGATGCCATCGTGGCTTTCGCCAAGGCCAAGTTCGTCTTCGGCGCAAATCATACCGCGGCTTTCTTCGCCTCGGATATTGGCTTTTTTTATTTTAAAAGCATCTCCATCTTTTGGATGTAAAGTACAACCCACGGTTGCGACAACTACAGTTTGCCCAGCGTCAACATTGGGTGCGCCGCATACAATTTGTACAGGATTTTCTTCGCCAATATCAACCGTGGTTATTTTTAGTTTATCAGCATTCGGGTGTTTTTCGCACGTCAAAACTTTACCGATAACCACACCTTCTAAGCCCCCCTTTATAGTTTCTTTTATTTCCAGATGTTCTACTTCCAAGCCTACTTGCGTGAGGATCTCGCTCATTTTTTCGGGCGTGATTTGCTCGTCTGTAAATTCTTTTAACCATGCGTAGGATAGCTTCATGTTGCTTATTTTAAGGCTCGCAAAAATACTGTTTAAAGTATGGAAACAGGGAAAAGGATTTGGCTAAAAAAAATGATGGTGTAGAAACTGTTTTTTCCAAAAGGTTGTTGACAAAAAAAACCGCAGTATAAAACTACGGTTTGAAAAAGGCGGAGGATATTTTTTTACGAAATTAGAATTGCAATAAAGACCAAGCCAAAATTGAATTATTATCGGTGCTATAAATTGTAACCCAGGGTGTTTTTGTAACATCGGTTACATTGCTAAACACATAATTGAAATTACCAGCCGAGGCCAACAAATCGCCAATAATTACGAAGCTATCTACATTACCACTATCGCGCGATAAATATACTTTTTGGTTTGGCCCACGGTCAATTATAAAATCTTCGAACCGCAATACTTGTCGGTTTTCATTTTTGTAAAGTTTCAGTGTGCCTGATGCGCCGGTGCCTTCTGCGCCCACAATTGTATCGGTGGCTAACAATACATCGGTAGCGGTGGGGTCAAAACGCTGGTTAAACTTTTCGAGCGGGCTATTTTTTTCGTCCTTATCGCAAGATGCGAATGCTAATATTAATAGTGCGGATAGTATGATTGTGTATTTCATTTTTTAGTTCGTAATTTTTTTTTAAAAAGACTAAATTACTATTTATCCTGTAATAAAACCACTTAACCAAAAAAATATAAATGGCGCGGATCAATAAAACTACATTTGCGGTCTTATTTTTTTTAAAACAAATAGATTTATGAAATACATTCCATACTGCGCTGTGCTTTTACTTTGTGTAATGGCAAGCTGCAATTCTAAACACT
>JBBSPP010000214.1:0-5708 GCA_038258625.1 Chitinophagales bacterium | reverse complement strand
GTAATTGTGGACAAAGTATATGGATACTCTCACACGCAAAAAGGCAATCAGGTTACTATAAAACTCAACGATATTTTTAGTAATGAAACGAAAGGAATTTTGGTAAAATACCGTATTAATAAAAATGATATGCCCAACAAAATTTCCTTTACGGCAAACCTAAATTATCGCCAAGCGAGCACCGAACGAAACCAAAACATGACGGTAATAAATTCTCAAAACTATACAAATAGTGCTTCAGTTTACAATGATAATTTTAGCGAGTGGGTGGATGCTCAAGTGGTGCTAAACGAAACAAATTATAAAATGGAAATCGCCATGCAGGCCATTGATCGGGGCGATTATGCCAAAGGAAAAGCACTGGTAAAAGAAACAAAAACATACATCAGCAGCAAAACAACCTTGGTAGAAAAATCAGCCGAACTTCAGCGCGCGCAGAGTGCCAACCAAAGTTATGATGATGAAATAAAGGATATTGAAACCCGCAGCGAGGCTGATAAAAAATACATTCAGAAATCAAATAAGAGTACGAATTATGAAATTCGAAGAAAGAAATAGTTGTAGGTAGAAAGTCGTAAGTAGCAAGTACTCATGTAGAGGCTTGCTACTTTTTTTTGTGATTTTCTATTCAAAAAAAGAGAAATATTAAGTACTAGCTTTCGCGTCTGCTATGAACTTTTTAATATCTTCTTTTCGCAAAAGCAAAATAATGATGCTTGCTAATAGCACAATACATGCCATAATAAATAGCGAATAATCACCTTGATATTTCACGCCCAAAATAGCCAAGTGCGAAAGAATAGCACCGACCATTAATCCAAAAGCAAGTAGCGCACCGTGGTAAGAAGTTTTGCGAAAAAGCAATAAGCCCCCTGCAACTAATTCGAGTACGCCAGTGCCAATACGGCCCCAAGGTTCGGCACCCAAATCTGTAAATAATGCTACACTTGTAGGTTCGGCCGTAAACTTAAAATACAGTGTGTACCACAATATGCCTGTTGCTAAAAAAGCCATGGCTCTTTCTAAATAATACGTCCAATTTTTGTCCATGATATAAAGTTTTAATTTGTACTAAATGTAGAAGATTATAATGTGCGTTCATTACATAATTTACAGTTCCTTTCGGAGGCGAGCAACAGGAATATTCAGTTGCTCCCTATATTTTGCCACGGTGCGACGGGCAATATTGTAGCCTTTTTCTTTTAGCATGGCTGTTAGCTTTTCATCGCTATAGGGTTTCTGTTTTATTTCAGCTTTTATTATATTGTCCAATATCTTTTTTACTTCCTTGGTACTTACATCATCACCATCGGTTGTGGTTAGGCTTTCCGAGAAAAAATATTTTAGCTTAAACGTACCAAATTCTGTTTGCACAAATTTGCTATTCACCACGCGCGATATTGTCGAAATATCAAAGCCTGTACGATCCGAAATATCTTTCAAAATCATAGGGCGAATACTAGTTTCATCGCCCGTTAAAAAAAATGCTTCCTGCAACCGCATAATGGTATTCATGGTTTGCATGAGTGTTTGTTGTCGTTGTTTAATTGCATCAATAAACCATTTTGCCGAGTCTATTTTTTGCTTTATAAAAAGTACAGCCTCTTTTTGCTCTTTGGTTTTTTTGCGCGTTTCTTGGTATGATTGTAGTATGTTTCTGTACGTGCCAGATACTCGCAGCTCGGGCGCGTTTTTACTATTTAGGCTTAATTCTAGTTCGCCTGTTTCATTTATAATCGTAAAATCGGGAATTAAAAACGTAGCCACTTTACTATTTTCGGCAGTGGCGCCACCAGGCTTGGGGTTTAGTTTTAGTATTTCATCTACCACGCTTTTCATTACATGCTCGTCAATGTGTAGGGCTCGTAGTATTTTAGAATAATGCTTTTTAGAAAACTCATCAAAATAATCTTCCAAAATTTTTATGGCCAATCGGCGAGCTTCATTTTTATCTTTTCGTTTTAACTGGAGCAACAGGCACTCTTTAAGATCAGCGGCAAAAATTCCAGCGGGCTCCATTTCTTTTACCCTATCCATAATGTAAACCAGACTGGGCTCATCAATTTGTATGTTTTGCCGAAACGCCAAATCATCTTGCAAGTCCAAAATATCGCGGCGTAGGTAGCCATCGTCATCTATGCTCCCTACCAAAAAATCAGCTACTAATTTTTCGGCGGGCTTTAGCTGCAACAATTCTATTTGCGCTTTTAAATTCTCTCGAAATGTTTTTTCAAGTTCATGCTGATTATTGGGCGCGCGCTCATCGTCCTCATCCATGTCGTAATAAGTATCTCCAAAGTCTGTGGTAGCATCGGCCTCACCTAGATAGCTACTTACATCCACATTTCCATAATCATCAAAGTCGTTTACATAGTCATCATTATCATCCGCATTAAATTCTTCTTGTGCTTCTTCATGTGTTTTTTCCTCCAATGATTTGTCTTCGCCAGCTTCATCTTCATATTCTAGCGCGGGGTTATCTTGTATTTCGGTATCTATACGCTCTTCTAGGCTTACCGTAGGCACCTGCAGCAACTTCATTAATTGAATTTGCTGGGGCGATAGTTTTAAGGTTTGCGACTGTATTTGCCTAAGGGACTGGGCCATAAATTGTGTGCCAAATATAAAAATTTGTAATGAATAAACTACTAAAATAGAAAAAGTACCAAGGAGCTTGGTACTTTTTTTATAAAAGATTTCTTGAATAAAAAATTAGTCGGCTTCTGCGACAACTTCTTTTACTTCGGGTATCATGCGTTTCATCATACCTTCAATGCCCGCTTTTAATGTAACCGTTGATGAAGGGCAGCCACTGCATGAGCCTTGTAATAAAAGTGTAACCACACCTTCTTCAAATCGTTTGAACGATATTGCGCCGCCATCCATTTCTACGGCGGGCTTTACATAATTTTCGAGTAGCTCTTTAATACGCACGACTACATCGCTATCACCTTCATTTATTTTATTATTATCGTTATCACTTTTTTGTGGCACCAAATCTTCTCGTACAATTTCCTTTTCCTCTTGTAAGTAATTTTTCAAAAATTCTCTAAGTTCAGGAATAACTTCTGTCCAATCCGTGTCGGCATTTTTGGTGATGGTTACAAAATTGCTGGCTATGAAAACACTTTTTATATAATCAAAATCAAAAAGCGATGCAGCCAACGGCGAAGCTTCGGTATCAGCTGCATTTAAAAATTCGATACTCTTGCCGGGATACAATAATTTATTTGCCACAAACTTCAAAGTTTCTGGGTTTGGCGTCATTTCTGTGTAAATACTTATAGCTAGTTTATCTGTGTTCGTTGTTTGCATAGCGCAAATTTACGACACAAACCAACGGATTCTAGTCTTACTCCGTCTTTTGATTATCCAAACAAAGTGAGTTTGTTATAATCCTTTGTTAAGGAAAAAATCCTATATTTATCTACTAAAGAATTATTCATGCTACGCAAAATACTTTTTATACTTCTTACAACCATATCATTAAATGCTACAGCTCAAAAAGCGGTGGAATTCGTAAAAAACAACGGTCAGTGGACCGAAGATTTTTCATATAAAGGAATTACCCAAAGCGGCGATATTTATCTACGCCAGGCTGGATATACCATCAATTTAGGATCAGCACAAAATCATGAATTAATTCATGCTTTAAAACACGGCGAAATTACCCAACCTCCCAAGCTAAAATATCACGCCTACAATGTTGACTTTTTAGGAGCAAATAAAAACCACACTTTCGAGGGGCAAAAAGAGCAAACACATTATTACAATTATTTTTTGGGCAATGACAGCGCACGGTGGAAATCGTTTATTCATCCAAATTTAGCCGTAGATTATAAAAATTTATACAACGGCATTGATGCGCACATTTATACAGACCAAAACAAATTGAAGTACGACCTAATTGTAAAACCGAATGCCAATGCTGAAGGTATTCGTATGCAGTATGAAGGGGTAGATTATTTAAAAATAGAAGAAGGCAATTTAATCATTGGCACCAGCCTAGGCGATATGAGCGAGCTAAAACCGTATGCCTACCAAACAATTGATGGGCAGCGGGAAAAAGTTACTTGCGAGTATAAAATTTCGGGAGATGTTGTATCATTCATTTTTCCTGATGGTTATGATAAAAATTTAAAATTGGTGATTGATCCTATTTTGGTGTTTAGTACTTTTTCTGGTTCTACTGGTGATAATTGGGGTACAACAGCTACCTACGATAATCTTGGAAATTTTTATGGTGGTGGCACAGCATTGGGCACAGGTTACCCCGTGACTACTGGTGCGTATGATATGATTTTTAATGGAGGGAATGCGGCAGATAATAACATTTTGCAGGATGTAGCAATATCAAAATTTAACCCCTCGGGCACTACATTAATTTATGCCACGTACATTGGAGGCGGCTTCAATGAGCAACCGCATAGTTTAATCGTTGATACGATTACGGGTAATTTAATTATAGCCGGCCGAACTTATTCTACCGACTACCCAGTATCGTTTGGCTGCTACGACAATTCGCATAATGGCAGAGCCGATATGTTTGTAACAGTTTTGAATAGTGCTGGCGCTGCCTTAGTTGGCTCTACTTTTATTGGGGGCAGTGCGAGCGAAGGTGTGAATATTGATTCTCTCTACGGCAATTTGCCAGGATTAAAACACAACTATGGAGATGACGCACGATCAGAAGTTATATTAGATGCAAACGGCAATATTTACGTTTCGGCCATGACTAGATCCGCCAATTTCCCGACCACGGCAAATGCAATACAAGGAAGTTTGGGGGGTAATCAAGATGGAGTAATTTTTGAATTAAATGCTAACTGTAGCCTTTTATTATGGAGCACTTACGTAGGCGGCACAGCTGATGACGCGTGCTATGTTCTTAGTTTTGACAAAACATCGCCCAACGATTTGTATGTAGCGGGGGGCACTGCCAGTAGTAATTTCCCTACCACAGCTGGTACGTTGCACCCTACGCTGCAAGGTGGCATTGATGGTTTTGTATTAAAATTCAATGCCTCTAGCAAAGCCTTAGTAGCATCTACATTTATTGGTACTAACTCGTATGATCAAATTTATGGAATCCAAACCGATGATAGCAACCATGTTTATATAATGGGGCAAACGCAAGGAAATTATCCTACTACACCTGGGGTTTATTCCAATCCTAATTCGGCACAATTTATTACCAAATTAAATAATAATTTAACTACAAGGCTTACCTCGACAGTCTTTGGTAGCGGCTCTACAGCTTCTACCAACATTTCTCCAACCGCATTTTTGGTGGACAGATGTGGCAATATTTATGTTTCTGGTTGGGGTGGTAGTTTGGTGCCTGCTCAACCTGGCACTACCAACGGATTGCCAACTACACCCGCCACAATTATTGCGCCAATGCGAGCAACAACCGATGGTGCTGATTTCTACTTTTTTGTAATTGATCAAAACATGACAAACCTTGTATATGCCGCGTTTTTTGGCATTTTGAAGACAAATGAATTTGGAGGAGAACATGTTGATGGCGGCACGAGTCGATTTGACCCTAATGGTGTTATTTACCAAGCTATGTGTGCTGCGTGTGGAGTTTCGCCAGGCTTCCCAACGTCGGCTGGGGCGTATGCCACTGTAAATGGCGGCCCCAATTGCAACCTAGGCGCGGTAAAAATAGATTTTCAATTGCAGGATCCTGAAGCGGATGCAAG
>JBBSPP010000213.1:0-5722 GCA_038258625.1 Chitinophagales bacterium | reverse complement strand
TGCTAATTAATAATATTTTTTTTTCAAAACCACCAATGAGGTTTGCTGTTTGCTCGTTCAACAAATTTTCGGGGATCAAATGTTCGGTATAAATAAGCAAATTGGCGGCGGTGATTTTTGATTTCATTATTAACTTCTCTTTTGTATATTTGCGATGCTTCGGTTTTTTTTACCGTTAGCTGCTTTTACTACAGCAAGCAACTTACGCTCGTAAGCTTGCTTCACCGCTTTTTTTTTGACCTTACAAAACTAACGAACACGAAACGAATGGAAACGAACTTAATGAATATAAAAATTACAAAAACAGCCGAGAGCAAAATTGCTCAATTTGACGAAAATAATATTGACTTTGCCCGCATTTATACGGATCACATGCTGGTAGCCGATTATGAAAATGGCGCTTGGAAAACCGCCGAGATTATGCCGTTTGGCAATTTGAGTATGCACCCAGCTACTACATTTATACATTATGGACAATCTATTTTTGAAGGTATAAAAGCGTACAAAACGGCTGATGGTGCTATCAATATTTTTAGACCAAAAGATAATTTTAGCCGATTCAATATTTCGGCCCAACGAATGGCTATGGCGCCCGTGCCAGAAGAGATTTTTATGGACGGGCTAAAAACCTTGGTGGAAATGGATAAAGCTTGGGTGCCCAGTGTAGAAGGGACTTCGCTTTACTTACGCCCATTTTTATTTGCCACCGACGAGTTTATTGGCGTGCGCCCACCCACCAAATTTCGGTTTATGATTATCATGTCGCCTGCTGGCGCTTACTATAATAAAGCTATTAATATTTACGTGCAAGATAAATATGTGCGCGCCTTTCCGGGTGGCGTAGGTTTTGCCAAGGCGGCGGGCAATTATGCTTCGGCTATGCAACCCACGGTAGAAATTCAGGCACAAGGCTTTGACCAAAATTTGTGGCTTGATGGCATTGAAAGAAAATACATTGAAGAAATTGGTACGATGAATGTATTTTTTGTAATAGGCAATAAAATAATTACCCCATCGCTAGAAACGGGTACCATCCTCAATGGATTTACGCGTGCCAGTGTGCTTACCTTGCTACGAGAGAAAGGCATGGACATAGAGGAGCGGCGCATACACATTGACGAAATTGTGGAAGCGAGCAAAGCTGGAACATTGAAAGAAGCATTTGGAGCCGGTACTGCCGCAGTGATTGCGCCTATTGCCTCGCTTACGTATCATGAAAATAAAATGGTATTGCCGCCGCAAGACGAATGGACCATATCGCCAAACCTGAAACAGGAGCTTGCTGACATTCGTTATGGACGCAGTGAGGATAAGTATAATTGGTTGTTCCCGGTGGGGGCATAATTTTACGCACAGTTTATGGTAAAAATTGGGGTTTTTGGTGCAGGGCACCTAGGAAGAATTCATGTGCAACAATGGCAACATGTAGAAGGTGCCGAGGTTATAGGAGTTTATGATTTGGATGCCGAAAAAGCAAAAAAAGTAGCTGAAGAATTTAATGTACCCTTGGCCACCAACATGGACGCGCTGATTGATGCCTGTGATGCGGCTGACATTGTGAGCACTACTCGGGCGCACTATTTGTTGGCAACCCAAGTTATTCGCAAAGGCAAACATCTTTTTATAGAAAAACCAATGGCGGCATCGATAGAAGAAGCGAAAACTATCTTGGAAATGAGTACCGAGGCCGACATAAAATGTCAAATTGGGCATGTGGAGCGTTTTAACCCAGCCTATCTTTCTATTCAGGATAAAAAAATAGAACCCTTATTTATAGAAGGGCATCGGTTGGCGCAGTTCAACCCGCGCGGTACAGATGTATCCGTAGTGTTGGATTTGATGATTCATGATATTGATATTGTATTGTCTTTGGTAAAAAGTGATTTGAAAAAAGTATCAGCCAGTGGGGTAAACGTAATTAGCGATACGGCGGATATTGCAAATGTGCGCTTGGAGTTTGCCAATGGCTGTGTGGCCAACCTTACCGCTAGTCGCATTTCCTTAAAAAGCATGCGGAAGATTCGTATTTTTCAGAGAGATGCTTATGTGAGCCTTGATTTTTTGGATAAAAAAACCGAAATTGTAACTATATCTGAAGACGATGGCAGGAAAGGCGTATTGGATTTTCCGATAGAATTACCAGACGGCAGAAAACGAAAAATAACCGTGGACATTCCGCCGCCACTCGCTGTTAACGCCATTCGCATGGAGCTGCAAAAATTTACAGAATGTATAGTTAATAACACACCGCCCGTGGTAAGTGCTCGCGATGGCTACCAAGCAATGGAACTTGCTTATGAAATATTGAAAAAAATTAATGAAGCTCTGAAAAAATAAATATCTTCATATATCGTTAGAGAAGATAAGAATTGTATGAAGAGAAAAATCCAGACTATTTTTTTTGTGGCTATTATGCTTAGCATTGGGGCATGTAATATTATAAATCCCAACGAGCCTATCCCCACGTATATACACATAGATAGTATTGTGGTAAATCCTACTGACCCCAAGGTACATGGCAGCACGAGTAGTAATATTACTGATGCGTGGGTGTTTTTGGATGGAGATAATATTGGTAATTTTGAACTGCCGGCAGATATTCCAGTACTGATGGAAGGGGATAGCGCACGGCTAGAAATTGCAGCTGGCATCAAGGGAAATGGATTTAGTTATAACCGATTGCGCTACCGATTTTATACACCTTATGGGCAAAGCCTAGGCAAATCAATTGGCACTAAACAAGTTATTAAACCCACGGTTACCTACCGAGACAATCTTAAATTTCTACTTATTGAAGATTTTGAAAATGGAAATTCATTTGTTTCTTACCTCGGTCCGGATACTAGCTTGGTGCGCACCACGGCCGCGCCTTACGTTTTTGAGGGAACAAATTCTGGGCTGCTCTATTTTGGTAACGGGGTGCGCGGTTCGCGCTCTATCACCGCGCAAAGTTTTAAATTTCCTACCAATGCCGATCTAAAATCATGGTTGGAAGTGGATTATAAAGGCAATGTGGGTTTTACAGTTGAGCTGCAAATTTCTACGGCCAGTGGTACCGTTATTTTATCTGAATTGCAAAGTGTAAAACCACGTGACGATTGGAACAAAATCTATATTGAGTTAACATCCATTGGGCCGTCTTACCCTAATGCCAATGTGTTTTTTATTATCCGCGCTGCGCTAGAAGCTGATCAAACAGATGGATTTTTGGCCATTGATAATTTTAAACTAATTACACAATAAACCACCTATGCGCAAAGAGGTAAATTGGAGCATAGCAGCCTACATTCTTGCCGACTATTTATCGGCAGCGGTGGCGTGGTTGCTTTTTCTATATTACCGACAAAAAGATTTATCCATCGTTTTTCAATCCACCTTTTTTGCCGACCTTACTTCAAAAGATTATCTCATAGCTTTTATCATTGTGCCGCTAATTTGGTTAGTCTTCCATCTTTTTTCGGGTGCCTATTTTAATCCTTATCGAAAATCAAGGGTGAGCGAAATACTGCGCACCATGATTATTTCGGTCATTGGTGTGGGGGTAGTTTCAGCTTATGCAGTTTTTAATGATAGTGGCGCTGGGCCCAATTATTATGTGCGTGCCTTCTTTGGGTACTTGCTGATTCAATTTGTTATGACCTCTGTTGGTCGAATCGTGGTGCTATTCAAGGTAAAGCGCGATATTAATAATGGTCGCTTTGGCAACAATACGCTCATAATTGGCGGTAATCACCAGGCGGTAAAATTGTTCCAAGATATACAAAATAATCAGGTAAAACTTGGCTACTCATTCAAAGGATTTGTGTATGCCGACGATACAGGTGCCAATGGCATGTCGGCGCATTTGCCCAAGCTGGGCAGCATAGCTGATTTAGAAAATATAATTGATACACACAATATCGAAGAAGTTATTTTGGCACTCGACACGAGCGAGCATCATCGTATAGAAAAAATTCTCTCCTATCTTTCACACCGAAAAGTAATTATAAAAATCACGCCCGATAGCTACGATATAATTTCGGGCTCGGTGCGCACCAGTAATGTTTTTGGCGCGGTACTAATAGAAATTTACCCTGAGCTCATGCCCGATTGGCAACGGGTATTTAAGCGCGCGTTTGATATTGGAGCTTCGGTGGCGGTGCTTATTTTGCTAAGTCCGCTGTATTTATTTGCTGCGCTAAAAGTAAAATTATCGTCTCCTGGAAAAATTTTTTATAAACAACAACGCATCGGTTTGTACGGTCAGCCATTTTGGATTTATAAATTTCGGAGTATGAAAATAGATGCGGAAAATAGTGGGCCACAACTCAGCAGCGAAAATGACCCGCGCATTACCAAGTGGGGAAAATTTATGCGCAAGTGGCGTATTGATGAATTGCCCCAGTTTATAAACATCCTAAAAGGAAACATGACCCTGGTAGGCCCACGGCCAGAGCGTAAATATTTTATTGATATTATATCCCAAACACACCCGCACTACCGCTATTTGCATCAGGTAAAACCTGGGCTTACATCTTGGGGAATGGTGAAATTTGGCTATGCGGAAAATACCAACGAAATGATAGAACGGATGCGCTACGATTTGCTCTACATCAAAAATTGTAGCATGGGTTTGGATATAAAAATAATGCTTTACACCATTTTGGTTATCTTGCAGGGCCGAGGAAAATAAAGTTTTTTATAAAATAACATTTCTCCATTTTGGCAAAAAATAATTGAAAAATAACGGTTGAAAAAACCGAGTAAATAAAAAAGAAAACAGCTTTTCTACTATGAGATTTATTACCATTCTTTTCTTGAGTTTCTTACTATCGCAAAATGCTTTTGGTTATTGGCAACAAAAAGTGGATCATAAAATAGCGGTGACGCTTGATGATGAAAATCACATTTTGCGTGGCTATCAGGAAATGACGTACACAAATAATTCGCCTGATACGCTGAAGTATATTTTTATGCATTTATATCCAAATGCTTACAAGCACGATCACACAGCTTTTGCCAAACAAAAAGTAGCAGACGGTGATACCAAATTTTACTTCAGCGATAAATACGAGAAAGGATTTATTGACAGCCTAGCTTTTGAAGCCGAAAATGCGCCGCTCAATTACAGCCGCTACAATGATAATGAGGATATTATTTTCTTGGAACTGATTCGCCCATTGTACCCAGGCACGAGTATTGAAATTAGTACCCCATTCAGGGTGGTAATTCCCAAAAACTTTTCGCGCTTGGGGCATGAAGGGCAGAGCTATCAAATTACACAATGGTACCCCAAACCGGCGGTGTATGATAGCGAAGGGTGGCACACCATGCCATACCTTGATCAAGGAGAATTTTTTTATGAGTACGGAGATTATGATGTGGAAATTACCTTGCCTAAAAATTATGTAGTGGCCGCCACGGGAGATTTACAAACCGAGAGCGAGCTAAAAATGTGGCAGGCTAGAAGTATGACTGACAATACGCGAGATGACAAACTAAAGTTATTTAGTACAAATATTACCAGCGACCGCGAATTGAAAACGATAAATTTTACGCAGCAACATGTGCATGATTTTGCATGGTTTGCCGATAAGAATTTTTTGATAGAGCAACTAGAATTTGAAAAGCCGTCGGGGAGTAAATGCACCGCTTACAGTTTTTTTACACCAGCCAATGCGGCAAAATATAAAGGAAGCACAAAGGCAACTGCCGAGACCATAAAATTTTTATCGAAAGAAAT
>JBBSPP010000212.1:0-5741 GCA_038258625.1 Chitinophagales bacterium | reverse complement strand
AGCTATGCAAGTAATATTTTGGGCATGCTCGGTGAGTATCAAAAAGAGCTTGGCAGGTTAGTACCCACAAAGCGAATTTATAATGTAGAAGATTCAAAAGGTAAACTGAGCTTGGAGATGGAGGTCAACAAAATTGAATTTGACAAGGAGCTAAATATGCCTTACACGGTACCCAAAAATTTCAAAAAAGCGGAGTAGCGTATTGTTTAGTTTACTAGTGCTTCCTGCACTTCAAAACTGATGGCATGTAACAATACTTTTTTATACACGTTGCGCTCAATATGATAAATTGCTTTTGCGCACAAGGCCGTTGTCTTTTCACATTGTATAGGTTTTAGCCCTTTATTAATTAGCCCTTTTATGAGCCGCGCCTCGGCATCGGTTACAGACCAAAAATCTTCGGGTAAATATTGCACGCGCAATGCTTGCTCAAAAATGTGAATGACATACGCAAAAAAACCTTTGGTTTCTTCTGTGCTCATTGCATTGCTCGCGTCAAGCCAGCCATGCATTAGCGCGCCATTGTTTGTATAAATACTGTTGAGCCAGTTGCGCAAATGATTAAAATAATCTGTATTTGTTTGCTCAGACAGTTGCAGTGCTTTGTGCATATTGCCTTCGCTTTTTTTGGCTAATTGGTACGCCTGTGCAGCATCCACACCCTTTTTTTCTAATTCGATTTTTATTTTGTCACTACTAATTTTAGGCAGTTTGTAGTGTTGCGCCCGCGATTGAATTGTGCCAAGCACATCTTCGCTTTGCTCCGCTACCATCATGATAAAAGTATTTTTTGGTGGCTCCTCAATGAGCTTTAGCAAAATATTTCCTTCTTTGCCCAAATACTCGGCATACCAAATAATCAAAATTTTCGCACCACCCAAAATTGGACGAAGGCTTAATTTGCTACCAATGGAGCGGCATTCGTCCGCGCTTATATTACCCTGTTTATTTTCTGTGGTAATATGCTGCATCCAATGCGCTGCTGATGCGTAGGGATTGGCAATAATAAATTCGCGAAACTCGGTTATAAAATCATTGCTCGTAGATTTTTTGGTGCTGTCTTTGCTTTTATTATAAACAGGAAACGTAAGAAACAAATCGGGGTGGGTTAAGCGCTGCACCGAGTTGCACGAATTGCATCCACCGCAGGCTTTTTGTTCGGCTGTTTTATTCTTGCAAAAAATATATTGTGCGAGTTTGAGCGCAAGCGGCATAGCTCCGCCACCTTCTTGGCTCGTAAACAGCATGGCGTGCGGCAGTCTGCCCGCGGTAGCGAGATCAAATAATTGGTCTTCTAGGTCTCTTTGTTTTGTAACTTTTTCTGACAGCATTTACAGAAAATTGAAAGTACAGCTTTTGAATAGAAAATTTAAAATTGACCAGCTCAATCCTTCTCAGTATTTTTAAATTTAGAAAAAAAGTAGTTGGCAGTTCTGCCGAAGTAAATTTTTTTCTGTCCTTCTTTATTTTAAAATGACGGCACAACAAAAAATAATAATTATAACAGGAGTAGAAAGTACAGGAAAATCTACCCTTACTACCGCTTTGGCAAATCATTTTGCCGCGCCCATGATTGCCGAAACGGCGCGGCAATATATAACCGAAATACAGCACGATTACAACTATGAGGATTTAGAAAAAATTGCAGAAGCGCATTGGCAGGAGATTGAAAAAGGTAGGGAAATAGCGAATGAGTTTTTATTTGTTGATACAGCTTTTATTGTTTTAAAAATTTGGAGTGAGGAGCGTTTTGGTAAATGTTGTCCGTTTATTCTAAATACCTTGGCTAGCTTTCAGCCCGATGCCTACTTGCTGTGCGATATAGATTTACCGTGGGTATATGATGCGCAACGGGAGCATCCGAATGATAATGATAGAATTCGGCTACATAAAAATTATATTTCACATTTACAGGAGCAGTCAAAACCTTTTATTGTTTTATCCGGTATTAAAAAAGAGCGACTTGAAAAAGCCGCTCGGTTTCTTGAAAATCTATGATGCGTTTATTGTATCAAAATTGTTTTGGTAGTTAAACAATTTTCCGAATGTATTTTTAAGAAGTAAACACCCGTAGCTAAATTTTGGTAGGGTGTTACAGAAACGTCATTTGCTTTTTGTATAACTTTAATACCCATCTTCACACCTTGCATGTTGACAAGTGAAAATGCACTTTTTGGTGTTGCATTTTGCACAATAATACTTTCTCCTGTACGCAACGGATTGGGATAAATTATTACATCTTTTTCTAGACCAACATTTTTTGTAGAAAGTGGAGCCGTAGTTAGAATGTTATATTTGAAGATGCCATAGTTTGGATAGCTAGCTGGTTTTTTACTGGCGGTAAGGTAAAATCCGGTCTCCGTTGCAGTTAAAGTTCCAGCACTAACAGAAGATTGATTAATTTCTAAATCTGGTGTAATAGGCTCAGAAGAAAGTATGCCGTTTGTGCCAAATGATGTATCTACAGATCCATTGGGTAATAATTTTAAAAATCCTATTTTTTGAGTATTAGCATATTTTCTGTAATAACTTATAATCATACTGTTATCACTTTTGTACAAAATTTTGGGCGATTGATAACTTTCAAATCGAAAATTTGCAACACCCCCTAAGCCAAAATTATTCATCGGATTTCCTTGTGCATCATTCTTTACCATCGATACCACACAGGAATCTTGGGGGCTGTAATAAGGATAAGATGAATAAAATACCACAGTGTTATCATCCAGAATACGGGCGTCAGTTAAATCGCCGCCGTGCCCTACCGTAAAGGTCACGGCATGTTGGGCTAGTCCATTGTTTCCGAATGTACTATCAAATTGCCCATTTGGTTTAATAGCTACATCAAAATATGCTTGATCAAAATTGTGCAAGGCGCCTACTACCCGTACAGACCCATTGCTCATTAATTTCATATCTTTTATTCGTGCATGGGGTGATTGTAATGGAGTTGCGCTCAATGCTTGTGCACCGGGTTGTAAGTATCCTATGCTATTAAAAGTCACATCTACTCCGCCCACTTGGTTGTATTTACTTATGCACCAATTACCTTTACCTATAGGGCAGGTCGTGTGGCCGCGCTCAAATGACTCGCTACCTACATAGAAAAAAGTTTCGTTTTCTTTGGCGTCAATCAATAAGGAGTGTGGCGCGTATTCAAAGATTGGGTTGGGTTTATCTAGCAAATAACCTGTACTATTAAATGATGTATTGATGCTACCATTCGCATTAAAACTTAACAGCGCAATGCTCATGCTTGTAGAGTCAAAATGTGTTGGGTGCCATTTTTGCAACTCCGCCATAACCATAATTTTTCCGTTATCATAAATTGCGTAGTCATATAGTGTATGAATATTACCTAATTCCGCATTCATAGCAGCATTCGTTGCTTCACCATTCGTACCAAAAGAAAGTACAGGATTGCCCATGGCGTCATACTGCCAAATATGAATTTCGGCGTTCTTGGTGCCTATCACTAATATGTTTCCATTTGATAACTCGTGTATTTTATAGGCATGTGATATTTGATTATGAGTACTAATGAAATAGCCATCTTGACTAAAGGAAGAATCAATTATATATTGCCCGTTAGATTGTATATAAATGAGTGTAAAAATTACAAGTACTAATATGTTTAATTTTTTCATACTCCTAAGACGCGAATTTTATAAGTGCGGTTGGGAAAGAGATGATATTTTTTGGTTTTTAAAAATCAAAACATAAAAAAGAGCGGTTAAAAGCCGCTCTTTTTTTAAGAAATTTATAAGATTATTTTTTATAAAGAATCAACCTCACCATTCAACCATTTCTTCACCATACGGGTTGATGTTGATTTTGGTCTTTCCAAAGGCATTCCCAACGCTCGATCCCAACACATACCGGCAAGAATTCCTAGTGCGCGCGATACACCAAAAAGTACAGTGTAAAATTCTTCTTCCACCATGCCGTAATGTTGTAATAAGGCACCTGAGTGTGCATCAACATTTGGCCATGGGTTTTTTATTTTTCCTATTGAGCCTAAAACTTTGGGTGCTACTTCATAAATATTCCACACCGTTTGTATGGTAGCATCATCAGCGCAATACTGTTTTGCAAATTCCATTTGTGCCGTAAAACGAGGGTCCGTTTTCCGCAATACCGCATGGCCATATCCAGGAATTACTTTACCTGCATCAATTGTATCTTGAATGTATTTTTCTATTTGCTCTTTGCTCGGTTCGGTAGTATTTAATTCTTTTATCATTTCTTTTATCCACCGAATTACTTCCTGATTTGCCAACCCATGTAGCGGACCTGCAAGGCCATTCATGCCCGCGGCAAAAGATAAATAAGGATCGCTCAAAGCCGAGCTCACTACGTGAGCTGTGTGCGCGCTTACGTTTCCGCCTTCATGATCAGCATGTATGCACAAGTACAAACGCATTAATTCATAAAACTCAGGATCATCATAGCCTAACATGTGGGCAAAGTTTGCAGCCCAATCAAGCAAGCCATCTGGGTGAATATGTTCATCGTTTTTATACTTACGACGATAAATGTAAGCGGCAATGCGTGGTAAACGTGCCGTTAAATTCATACAATCTTCAAATGTATAAGCCCAATATTCTGATTTTGAAATTCCTTCTTTATACGCTTTTGCAAAAACACTTTCTGTTTGCATGGCCAAAATGCCAATGCTCAACATCGTCATTGGGTGGGTGTGCAAGGGCAATTTATTAATCGCTTCAAATACATGATTGGGTACATGTGAACGCCTGCCCCACGCCGCCGAAATTGTTTCGGCATCTGCTTGCTCAGGAAATTCGCCAATCAACATTAGGTAAAACAATCCTTCGGGCATTGGCTGCGTGCCGCCTTCGGCTTTGGGTAATTTGGCTACTAAGTCGGGGATTGAATGGCCACGAAAATGAATGCCATCATCAGCATCCAATAAGGAGGTTTCGCACACCAAGCCTATCATGCCACGCATGCCGGCGTAAATTTGGCTAAGCGTAATTTCGCCTATTTTTTTATCACCGTGTTCTTTCAATAGCGCTTTAATATCAGCACCAAGTGCGGTAGAATTTTTGTCAAATTTTTGTTTTAAATTGTTCATAGTATCTGCAAGAAAGTAAAGAGTAAAATGCGTTTATTTATTTTGTAAACCGCTACCTTAAGCGGTTTTAAACGTTGGCGAATTTACGTTAGGTTGATGATAAATTGTTGGCTAAGGGTGGGTTATCTTTTATACTTTTCTAAAATAAATTGATATTTGGGTTTTTATTAAATGTATTGAGTCCTAATATTTTTCTTTCAAAGCGCTCAAGATTTTTTACAAAGTATCTGTGCGGCGCAAACGATTTTTAAATCTTTGAGACATCTTATTCGAGTCAATTATCGCGAGTGCGGAATCACTTATTAAGGTTGTTGTGTCAGTAATTTTCGCCGCAGAGTCCAGCCCTGTTACTTTTAAAATGCTGAGTGCCGTCAGCACATTTTCATATACTTTGTCAAATTGTTCGGGGTGCAAATCATACCATTTAAGAGCCTCCTTGAGGCTTGCGGAATCAATCTGGTGCTTTTTATAAATTTGAGCGTACAGCGAAAGTAATGTGTCCGTATTATTTACAAGATACCCACCTTTATCAATTGGTGTAAGCTGGGCGTATGTTTCGGCGAGGTGAAGTTCCGTGAGAATTTTTGTCATTTTTTGAGTGTCTATGGGTGGCTGCTCCTCTTTGCAAGAAGTAGCAACTAAAATT
>JBBSPP010000211.1:0-5770 GCA_038258625.1 Chitinophagales bacterium | reverse complement strand
GAAACTACCATTAACGGTAAGATTGCCTCCTACAGCCATTGTTCCAGTAATGTCACCATTGGTAACTACTGCATTATTTTCTACAAATACAACGAACGACTCAGTTGGACTTAACAAGCCACATGGAGGTGACGTAAGCGTAAACGTCAACGTTTTAGTATCACAAAGAGTACCAGTTGCACCCACACCTTGATAGCCTTTTGCAGATATTGTATAAGTCCCCGCACCATTAGTGAATGGCGATCCAGAACTCGGTGAATTGTAGGGATCTTGCTCTTCAATATTTGAGTAAGTAGTACTACCTGTGACATCAAATTTTACACTTTCTAAAAAACCTGTATAGACTGCTTCAATATTAAAAGAAGAAGGTAAAGATGATAAAGAATAAGTACCATTATTAGCTATAGTAACGTGGTTTGTACCATTCATATCATTAAATTTTAAAGCTGTAATATTACCAGTACAACTTGGAGGAGCAGTTAAGGTAACACACCAAGCATCTGTTTTTATCCAGTTGCCATTACCGCTCATCGCAACAACTGTAGAAGCTACACCTGAAGGTACTGTAGAATTTATTGTGTACAACTGTGGGCCGCTAGGGCTGTTGGCTAATACCTTATCTACTTGTACAGAAGATTGCGAAATAATCGCACCGCTAGAGTTTAAGTAATAAATTCCAACCTCATGGTTAAAAGAATTGTCATGCGTACCAGCATAAACAGTACATGCTAACACTGTGCCTTGAACAGCTGCACTTGACGGAAGTGTTTGGTAAACAAAACCTGTAGAAGATGTGATTTGAAAATCACCCGATTTGTTACCACATTTCACTGCACCAGTTCCATCGTTAAAACTTCCTCCCGTGGCAGTCCAGCCAGTAGTTCCATTTTCAAAACTATTGTTTGAAACTAAGTTACCGGTACAAGAACATTGTGCTTGTCCGAGATTTGGCAATGCAAGAGCTAAAATGCTAAAGAAAATTGCCATTAAAATTGTTTGCGTATTATTTGTGTTCATAGCTAATTAATTAATAATCAACACGAAATACGATACTCCGATTTGAAAAAATACTATGTTTCAAATCGAATAACTTTTAATTAACTTAAAGTTACAGGCATGGATATTCAAAACAATTTACACATTGTTCTGTAATATCATACATGAAATAATCGTGCCAAAAATTGAATATTGGAAAATAAAATGGAAGAGTTGCGAAAAAATCCCAATTTTGTTAAGTTTTTAATTGTTAACAAATTGAATTTCAGCGAATTGGCAAATGACTACTCATTTAAATTTTCTTTATATGATCTGAAGTTTTTATTTCCTTAAAATACTGGCAAAAATTGGAAACGTTTAATTAACAAAAAAAGGCTGTGTGCTGTTGATGAAAAAATTCCAGAAAAATTACCGCTCCGAACAACTTTAATTGGCGTACTTTCTAGCCTCGTAATATTTCATACTTTGCTTATTTCAAGATTGTATTTTCAAGGAGATTTACTTGTTTCTCCATAAGTTCAGCAATTTTGCTAAGTAGCTCAATATTCTTAGGCGTAGTAACCGTAGAGTCCTTATGATCTTCAGATTTCCTCTTTAAGGTATTCATCAATTTCACAACCAAAAAAACCGTAAAGCCAATAATTAAGAAATCTACTCCCGCCTCTATCAGTTTGCCATATCCTATAGCTATTTCTTCTGGATGCGTAACACCCTCAATCGTTTTTGCCTCTCTCAAAATCCATTTCTTGTTTTCCCAATTAATGCCATTTGTAAGTAATGACAGTGGTGGCAAAAAAACCTCTTTTACAATCGCGTCTATTACTTTATTAAATGCCGCGCCAATTATTACGCCCACGGCTATATCAATCATATTTCCTTTTACAGCAAATTCTTTAAACTCTTTAAATAGCTTCAACTTCATACAACTTTTTATTTTTGGCTAAACTACATGATAAAATAGAATTGATAGAAATGCCATCTTAAATGATTTAAAAAGAGTTTTACATACAATTCTTCGTTTTAGTTACAAGATAATTTAATAGAAGTTATATTTAAGCTACTATTAATTTAGCGAAAACAACTGTTGTAATTCCTGTTATTTTTATGGCCAATATGAAAACTGGATTTTTCATTATTGGTAGCGGTCTATTAAGTTCTGTATCAAACAAATTGAATGACGAGGCTAAAAAAGTAATGGTGATTGATAAGCTGTTTGAAGGGAACTGTGCATTGCACGGCTTCACGCCCAAAAAAGCAATGTAAACAATAACAAGTTCCTACTGGGCATGACAAAAAATGCGCGTAGCAGGATTCCCATTTCTAAAAAAAATATCTCTGTTAATTGGAAGTAGCTTTTGTCGCACAAGGCTAAGTTTACTTACTTAAGATCTATCCATACTAAAGCAGTATTCACAAAACATGGCATGGAAATAGCGGAAGGTGTAACACAATTTTTTAGATGAAGAGACAATAGAAGTCGGCGACAAAAAAAATAACTGTTGAGAAAATAATCATTGCCACTGGCGCCAAGCCAAGAATTTTGCAGTAAAGCTGAATGTTTTTTTTATAGAGCGTACATACTAGAACCAACAAGGTCGGTATAAAACATTCGTAGGAAAACAACAAATAAAATTCTGGGTGCGCAAATATTTGCTAATAATGCAGATGAAATTATAACTATAATTTGCCTCACTATTCAACAAAATATCACGACTACAGCTGTTGAAAAATCATTTATGCCATATTCTACTTCTGGGCTGATGCTAAAAGTATATTTTGAATTACTAGAAGTTTTTTTGAAATGTACCACGCAATTAATTTTATAAAAATGGAAACAAATCCTGCAACAGTTACGTATTGAAAAGTATAAACTTTGCATTCAGCACCTATCAAAATTTATAATAGAAAATAAACAAACAAAAAACAAGATCATGGTAAAACTAATAATCGGACTTTTAATCATAGCGCTTATTGCGGCACTACTTGGCTTTGGAGGCATTGCAGGTACAGCGGCTGGCCTAGCAAAAATTATTTTTTACATACTACTTGCCTTAATTGGCCTAGCCATTTTAGGAGCAATTTTCATCAAAAACAAACTTTTTTAAACCACATATATTCATCAAAAACAATTTTTTTTAACAACTAAAAACTAACAAACATCATGAGCGAATTAAATGACAAAATCAAAGGAAACTGGAACGTACTAAAAGGTAAAGTGAAGCAACAATATGCCGACCTTACCGATGACGATTTAACCTACGTAGAAGGAAAAGAGGACGAGCTTCTCGGCCGAATTCAAAAAGCGTCAGGCAAATCAAAAGAGGAAGTAAACGATTTTATCAACTCTATTGATAACGATTAATCGAATGTACGATTTCATCACAAAAAGCGATTGTCAATTGACAATCGCTTTTTTTTGATTCAAATTACGATTCGTTTATTTTCCGTAATTATCATCCCAGTCTTTTACTTGTGGTTCATGGAGCATTCCAAAACTTCTGCCAACAATCATAGCCACGGTAGCATCGCCCGTTACATTTATTACCGTGCGGCACATATCCAACGGACGATCCACCGCGAAAATTAATGCAAGCCCTATGGCTAATTTATCAGCGGGCAATCCAATGCTTTCTAATACAATTACTAGCATCACCATACCAGCTCCGGGCACGGCAGCCGAGCCGATCGATGCTAGGGTTGCCGTCAAAACTATAGTAAGTTGTGCGCCCAGGGTAAGTGGAAAATCCAACGCCTGACAAATAAAAACGGCAGCCACGGCTTGGTACAAACTAGTACCATCCATATTAATTGTTGCACCCACAGGGCATACAAAACTCGTAACTTCTTTTTCTACACCAAGGTGCTCTTCTACACGCTCCATAGTAACGGGTAGTGTAGCAGCACTGCTCGAAGTAGAGAATGCCAGCAATTGTGCAGGGCTAATTCCGTTAAGGAAAAAACTGATTGACTTTTTTGTATAAATTTTTAACACAATTAAATAAACGCACAACATAAGTGCTAAGCCAAATAATACCGTGCCGGCATATTTAAGCAAGTTTAAAAGTAGAACAGGATCATCAGAGGTGACAATCACGTTTGCCAACAAAGAAAAAACGGCAAAAGGCGCCATCAGCATAATCACATCTACCATTTTTAGAATCACCTCATTTAGCCCATCAAAGAAATTATAGGCGGGTTCGGCTTTTTCTTTCTCTACCAAAAGAAGACATACGCCGAATAAAATTACAAAGAAGATTACCTGCAACATACTGCTATTATTGGCGGCGGCATTAAAAATATTGTCCGGTACCATGTCCACCAAAAAGTCCAACGGCCTACTCTCTTGTTGCTTGTGCGCTTCGCTTATTTTGCCGGTAACCCCTTCGTTAGTAGAGAATGTTTCGGTCATTTTTGCAATCGTTTCTTTGGGAATTCCTTTTCCGGGTTGTAGAATATTTACCGCCAACAAACCAATGCTAATAGCAATTACTGTAGTGGCCATGTACAAAACAATGGTACGCCCACCCATCCGCGAAAATTTCGAAATATCTTTTAGCTCTCCAATACCTTTTATGAGTGAGGCGATGATAAGTGGTATCGCTATTAATTTTAACAGGTTGACAAATATTTTTCCCAACGGGCTTAACCAATCCAGCACAAATTCTTTTGCTTTGGTTGATTTTATTTCAGGGATTTTAATTTGCTTGGCCAGTGCTACTTTTTCACCAGCCGCATTGATGAAGTTATCAGTAACATTTATTGTTTCTGCTTTTTGTAAAATGATTTCTTCATTTCCGAAAGGGAGAATTAATACGATCAAACCGAAAGCGACACCGGCAATCATACCAATTAATATTTGCCAATGCAGTTCTAGTTTTTTCTTTTTTGACATGAGAAGATTAATTATGAATTATGAATTTTGAACTGAGAATTACTGAATAATTAATCATTCGACATTCAAAATTATTTTTTCTGTTCGCTCACGTATTTATTAAACTCATCTTTAGAGCTTGCAAATTCAAAAGCATCGTTTATTAAAAAAGCACTGCGCGGATTTACTATTTGCTTGTACGAGTATTTTGCCATTTGCAATCGCGAGCTTTCAAAGCTAAATTCTTTTAGTATCCCAGTGAGTTGTTTGGCACTAATTGGGTTTGCGTCAATGGCCACTTTTGCAATATTCATTCGGCTACTTTCAAATGCGGCATCGCGCATATCTTCTATCAATCGGTTGTAATCGGCGCCGCTCATAACGTTGCCGTAATAAGACCATTCGTCTTTTGTTTCTTTTCCTGCGTGTACATCGTCGGCTTTTAGGTCTTCGTAATATTCATCTTGCTGAGGGTCAAATTGTACATCTTTTTCCCAAGCCAATTTATCGTAATAGCGGCTGCGGTACCAGCTGTTTCCTTTCGTCCAAGGTCCGTCATCACCAAGGCAGCAATCTACAATAATGTCGGGCAATTCGTAGTCGTCTATCGTTACGTAATAAATTTTATTGGGGCGGGTACGCAAGTTGCCTTCATATATTAATCTTGCCTGTAGGCCGTTGCTATTTTTATTTACCACATATACTTTTAGACTATGGTAGCGTGCTGGTAGGTCTTCAAATGTGAGTATTTTGCCAACATTATCATACCGTCGGCCATTAATTTCGGCGGTAATCATTCTGCCTGCCGCATCGCGGATTTTCAGTAGGCTTCTTTCATTTTGGGCTAGGGCGGGTGTGGCAAATAAAATTGCAAATCCCAAGAAAAATATTTTTTGCATAGTG
>JBBSPP010000210.1:0-5771 GCA_038258625.1 Chitinophagales bacterium | reverse complement strand
CGCCAATGTGCTGTTTTATAATTGGAGTGCACCGTACGAGTTTTGGGTATTATCAACCATTGAACATCATCAATCGCGGGCCGTACTAATAGCCGAAACGCCTGACCAATGGGACTTGGCTGGTATCTATACCGATAATTTTATTACAGTTTTTGAATGGACGCCCTACACAAAATTGCCCGCACCCTACTTTTTATTCCCTCCTCGTACGCACAACGTGCGCTACGCTCAATTAGGCACCGAATAGTTTTTTTGAATCATCCATTCTTTTTTATTAGGGTAAGATTGAACGTCAGCGGCAGTTCACAGTTGGTGTTCGCTTTTTAATTGGATGGCCTTGGAGTTTTTTCTAATTAAAAGTTCACGTTTTACGGTATAGTTAATTTGGCTTTACTTTTAAATAAAAGCTTTCCATATTCAAGAAACTCATTACAGTCTAAAAACAAAAATCCCAAATTCCAATAGGTGGAATTTAGGATTTTTTTATTTCATATTTTGTGACCTTAGTAATTTAAACTCACCCCTCGGTTATCCGTAATGGTGGCGCGTTTTTTAAGTACCATGGGTAACATTTGATCTACACTGTTCATGTATTGTCCCTCTACCTGCATGCGTTCCATGCCAGGTATGCGTTGGGCAGTTTTCATATTATCGGTTATATTTTTTACAGTTACAAAAAATACACCCGATTGGCCTGGTATGGCCGGGCTTACTTTACCTGTCAATTTTTTATTCATAGCAGCACCCAATACGCGACCCTCGTAGCCTATCTCGGGGTTACTCATGCTCATCATAGTGATGGAGTCTGCATTCATGATCTCGGTGCTAAATGTACTGGCAACTGATTGTAAATTGCTAGCGCCTTTTACCTTGGCTTGTATTTGTTCTACTTGTTTTTTGCGGCGCAGCTGTGCTTCTATTTCGCTTCGTACGGCAGCCATATCGACCATGCTGCCTTTTTTGGTTTTGGATACTAGGCGAGCTACTATTATTTGGTTTTCAAAATTGAGCACTGGCGATACATCGCCTATCTCACTTTCGTAGGCCCATCGTACTAGTTGGCGCACATTGCCCAAGCCTTGTATAACTCCTTGAGTGGCGCGTACATTTTGTGCTACACGTTTATCTTGGCCTAGTTTTTTGGCAGCTTCGGTAAATGTTTTTTCATCTTTTGCTTTGGCAGCAAAGTCGGTGGCTTTTTGTTGTGCCTTGCCGCTTGTTTCTTGGCTGGGCTCAAGGAGTTTAGCCATGGTGGCAATTTTTACATTTGGCTGAAATGCTTTTTGATCTGTAATTTTTATTACATGAAAACCATCTTGCAATTTAAGTACGCTTATCTCACCGGTGCTTCCGTTAAAAACGGCATCTTCAAACTCAGTAGGTAACTGCCCTTGTGCGAAGTAGCCCAAATCGCCCCCCTTAACTGCTGATGCTTGGTCGGCAGATTGTGATGCTGCTAGCGCTTCAAAACTTGCACCGGCTTTTAATTGCTTTTCTATATTTTCGGCTTTGGCTTTTGCTTGTGCTTCATTCAGCGTATCGCTTGGTGGTATTACTATGTGTGATGCACGAGCGCTGTCTGGTAGCGATTTGCGATCGGTGATGCGGCTTACTTTGTACATACCATTATCGTAATACGGGCCTACTACATCGCCCACGTTGGCGGCAAGTAGTACTTCTTTATTACTATTCATTAGTGTATTCGCAGTGTAAAAACTTTCGTCGCTTAGCTCATCACTATTATCGCTAGCAAAGTCGAAGGCGTTTTCGCTGGTACTAAATTTCTCTATATTATTGGAAAGTGTGCTTAGGGCAGCGGCCGAATCTTTGGCGGCAGGCAGCACAGGAAAGCTGACATACTCAAGGTTTACAGCATCTTCATCAATTTTGTATGTTGATGCACGCTCGTTCATATATTCTTTAATTTCGGCATCAGTTACTTTTATACTCTCGGCATTTACGCTTTCGTAGGGTACTTTTACGTAGGCTATACTGGCCATTACGTTTTGCTGACTAGCCATATTATCCATCAAAAATTTAGGTACATAAATACCCATTTTTATCATGCTGATGTATTTGTTTAGTTTACGTTGTTTTTCTAGTTCAATTTTAAAGTTGCCCCATTGTTTTTTCATTTTTACATCTTCGCCTTGCATTACTTGCTGCTCGTATTGTATTACTTTGCTTGGGTCGAAAATGCCCGTTTGTGGGTCGGTAAAGTTTTGTTTTACTACCTGATCAGCATCCATTGATGTAAACATGGCATTGCGTTCTTTTTCGGTAACGGCTAGGCCAAGTGCTTCACTCTCTTGGTTTATAAGCATGGCGCTCATTTGTTGATTCCAAAATTGCTCGCGCATTTGATCCTGCTGCTCATCGCTAAAAGACTCGACTTGCTGGTTGGCTTTCATATTTTCTATAAACTGATCGTACTCCACGTTATACTTTTGGGTTTCCATACGCTCGCCGTTTATTTCGGCCACCATGGTTCTATCTTGCTGAAAAATAGCACCGATATTGTTTTGAAAAGAGTCCATAAAAATGAACGCAACCAAGGCTAGGATTAGCATTACGGTTACTACTACACTGCCTTTTCCTCTTAGGGTTTGAATTACTGACATATTACTCACAAATTTTAAGGTTCGCAAAAATAGGGGATTTCAGTTGTCTTTTCAAAGTTTATTGTGGCACTTTATTTTATTGCTGGCACCCCTGTTTTTTTTGAGTGTATATATAATGAGTAGTTGATCATTTTTTTTTAGTTTTCATTGTTTTTTGAGCAATCATTTTATGCGCAAAAAAGATGTGAAGGAAAGTGCGCATGCAATGTGTATAAATTTAGGTTTTGATGCTCACTAGGTGGTTTATGTACAACTTTAGTTTTTTGCCCTAACTATTTCCACATTTTGTTGGCTGCTTTTTTTTGTGAATCATGGTTACCAACAAAATTTTTTATTGTTAATAGCACGTGGTTTGTATCATTGTTTTGTCTGTTGTGCATGTGGGTGATGGTGGTAATTGAATGTTGAAAAACTGTAGTAAGTTTGTTATCCACTAATTCACTGCCCTAATAGTAACAATAGTTAGTTTTTAAAAAAGAAATTTATAATTAATAAGGGTGTGATTATGGTGCATAAGCAAATTCAGAAATAGAAATTTTATAAAATAAGATTCTATATTTGAAAAACTTTATGAGAAATTTAATAAGAACCATTTTGCTTATTTCGTTGTTTTTTTCGGTAGGGCAAAATTTATTTGGGCAGGGTAGATTGTCGGGCGATTTGATGACGAACGTCAATTTTTTTCAGCGGGATACTAATATAAAGGCAGCTGGCAATCCGTTGTATGACAATTTTTTGAGTGGGGGCGAAGTGTGGCTGGGATTGCGCTATGCTGATGCTAATGGATTTGCGGCTCAGGTGCGGTTTGATGGCTTTCAAAATTCTAATTTATTAAATCCTTCGGCAGCATATACTGCCGCGGGTATTGGTATGTTTAATTTATCAAAGGATTATAAAAATTTTTCTATTTCGGCGGGTCATATTTATGATCAAATTGGTAGTGGCATACTTTTCAGAGCGTATGAGGATAGAGGATTATTGATTGATAATGCATTATTTGGCTTAAAATTGCAATATCAAATCACTAATAATCTGAAAATAAAAGGTTTTACGGGGCAGGTGCGAAAGCAATTTGAGCGATACCAACCTGTGATAAAAGCTATAAATATTGAAGGCGGTGTCCCAATTGGTAAAAACGGATATATGACCCCTGGTTTGGGTATTTTGAACAGAACTATTGACCAAGCAAGTATGGATGGTGTAGTCGCGACCATAAACTCAATGGAAGTGGATAAACGGTTTATACCGAAGTATAATACGAATGGTGTTACATTATATAATACTTTAAATACTGGCAATTTTACGTGGTATGTGGAGGGTGCTTATAAAACAGAGGAAGCAATATTTAATACCTACAATAATAGGTTAGAGAATAGTAATGGGAATGCGTTATTTACAACGCTAGGTTACGCAATAGAAAGATTAGGTATAAATGGTACGTTGAAACGAACAGATAAATTTGTGCAACGTACATCGCCAAATGAAACATTACTTCGAGGTATTTATAACTGGCAGCCTATTGTATCGCCCATTCGTGTGCAACGTGTAATATCGCGATACTCGCCCCAAAGCCAAGATGTAAGCGAGTTAGCAGCTAGTATTAATACATTTTTTAATCCTGTAAAAGATTTAAGTGTGAATATTAATTATACTCATATTAATACGTTGAAAGATTCTTTTTTGACAGAAAATTCAGTGAACAACCAATTGGAGTTTACCACCGTAAAATTGTATAGAGAATTGTATGCCGAAGCAGAATATCGCGGTGTGGAGAATTGGATTTTTCATTTGGGCGCTCAGTATTTAGAATATAACCAAGCGGTGTATCAGGTAAAAGATCCCAATGAATATCCTTTGGTAACAGCCATAACACCATTTTTTGAGGTAGTGCACATTATAGATAAAACACATTCTGTACGAATGGAAGGACAATGGATGCTGAATAAAGAAGATTATGGTTCGTGGCTGTTTGCATTGCTTGAGTATAATATTAGCCCTACGTGGTCTTTTGCGGTTACTGATATGTTTAACTACGCACCGAGTGGTAAGAATGGAGATGGGCTGGATCCTACACATTATCCTAATGTATTTGTAGCTTATACCAAAGGACCTCACCGATTTACTGGGCAATATGTAAAGCAAGTAGAAGGTGTAAATTGTACTGGTGGTGTTTGTCGTTTTGAGCCAGCATTTAGTGGTTTTAAAATAGGTATAACATCTACATTCTAAATAAAGATGTATTTTTAGCTTCCATAAAAAATAAATTATGAATCGATTTTCAATTTTAGTTTTATCAGCATTAGTAATCTTATTTAGTAGTTGTGAAGAACAAGTGCCCCCAGGCTTAGATCTTGGTGGTGGTGGAGCAGTAGCCGACGACTCTACTTACCAAGCAAGTATAGAAGTACCTCAGGATAAAAATGTACTAATAGAAGAAGTAACGGGCGTAGCCTGTACCAACTGCCCTGATGGAGCGAGACAATTAAAATCGATTGTTAGTCAAAACAACGACCAAGGAATTATGGTAGCCATACACGGTACAGGATTTGCCGAACCGTACAATGAAAGCAAATACGATTTTAGAACTGTAGATGGTACTGACATTATAAATAGCCTAGGCCAGCCAGCCTTACCAGCCGCATCAATCGACAGAATACCAGATGCGAATGGTGTATTCTACAGAAGTAAAAGCGAATGGAGCACAATCCTAACCAACCGTGTTAATAATTTACCAACTCCTGTAAATATCCATTTGGAAGGTAACTATAATGTAGACAATAATCAATACGAATTAGTAACACGTGTCGCACTTACAAAGAGTTATAGTGGAAAATTAAACTTAACTATCTATGTATTGGAAGACGGTATAAAAGATTATCAATTAGACAATCAGGTAAAATTGCAGATTACAAACATGACCATGTTTTCAGAGATTGTATAACTACTATATCAGGTACGCCCTTGGATATTGCTGATAAATTGGCTGGTACGGTAATTCAAAAACGCCTTCGTTTTACCCCAAAAATTGAAGGCGACAACTCCTGGAACCTAGATAATTGTCATATTGTAGCGTACGTAATAAATCCGGATACTAAAGAAGTTTTGCATGCAGAGGAAATAAAATTAAGATAATTATAAAGTGATTTTTTG
>JBBSPP010000209.1:0-5860 GCA_038258625.1 Chitinophagales bacterium | reverse complement strand
CAAGGAAAATAAGTGCTACAATTAGTTTTTTCATAATTAAGTTTTGAACGAATTTACACGTTGACCAATACCGTTTTTAATTATTTATGTTAAAAATGCACCTAGGTCATTTGCCCAATAGAAAATCAAGACAGACATACCACAAAGAACGAGCCATGTAAAAACAAGTATCACTATATTTGAAATTAAAGAGAAACCTAATGAATACGTTTGTACAAAACAAAAAAATCTCGCTACCCGCTACTAAATACTAAAACCATGTTCGAAATAAAAAACTACATCAACGGTCAATTTATAGATGCGGCCGATGGCGAAAGCGTAGAAAATATAAATCCAGCCACGGGCCGACCCATTGGTACCATACCCATGAGCAAAGGTGCTGATGTACACAATGCCGTAAAAGCTGCCAAGCAAGCCTTCCTCACTTGGAGCAAAACCACGCCCGAAGAACGTTTTAGAGTGATGAATAAAATTGCCGAACTGATAGAAGCCAAGCTCGACGACCTCGCCCTCGCCGAAACCTTGGACAATGGCAAACCACTAAAACTCAGCACCCGTGTAGATATTCCGCGCGCGTCAAATAACTTTCGGTTTTTTGCTACCGCCATTATGCACTACGCAAGCGAGAGTCACAGCATGGGCGAGCTCGCTATTAATTATACTCTGCGCCAACCCATTGGCGTGGTGGGTTGTATCTCGCCTTGGAATTTGCCGCTCTATCTTTTTACCTGGAAAATTGCCCCTGCCCTAGCCGCCGGCAATTGCGTAATTGCCAAGCCCAGCGAAGTAACGCCCGTCACCGCTTTTTTGCTAAGTAAAATTTGCGACGAAGCTGGTCTGCCCAAAGGCGTGCTAAACATTGTACACGGCGATGGCGTAAACTGCGGTAGCGAAATTGTTGCCCACCCCGATATAAAAGCCATCTCCTTTACAGGCAGTACGCGCGCGGGTGCGCACATAGCATCTGTTGCAGCGCCGGTGTTCAAAAAATTATCGTTGGAGCTTGGTGGCAAAAACCCCACAATAGTTTTTGCCGATTGTGATTGGGATAAAATGATGAAAACCATCATCCATTCTAGCTTTGCCAACCAAGGACAAATATGCTTGTGCGGAAGTCGTATTTTGGTAGAAAAAAGTATCTATGAAAAATTTAAAACTGAATTTATAGAAAAAGTATCGCAGTTAAAAATGGGCAACCCGCTAGAAGCCGAAACCCAACAAGGCGCGGTGGTAAGCCGCACACATTTTGACAAAGTGATGGGCTGCATAGCTTTAGCAAAAGAAGAAGGCGGCACTATATTACTAGGCGGTGAAGCCGTAACGCTAGATGGTGCCAACAAAGACGGCCTTTTTATAGCGCCCACCATTATAGAAAACCTAGGCCCCAACTGCCGCACCAACCAAGAAGAAATTTTTGGCCCCGTAGTAACCCTCCAACCTTTTGATAGCGATGACCAAGCCCTCTACCTAGCCAATGCTACCGACTACGGCCTAGCCTGTAGCGTATGGACGCAAGACGTAAGCCGCGCCCACCGCCTAGCCGCCCAGTTACAAAGCGGCATTGTATGGATAAACTGCTGGCTACTGCGCGACCTCCGCACCCCTTTTGGCGGCACAAAAAATAGTGGCATAGGCCGCGAAGGTGGGTGGAATGCCCTCAACTTTTTTACCGAGGTGAAGAACGTTTGTGTGGAGGTGTAATAAAAAAAAAAGCCGTAACGCTAAGGCGTTACGGCGGTAGGAGAAAGATATTACTACTTATTTTTATCAATTTAGTTTTAAACCGTAGGACAATTGATAATTAAAATTATAATGTCCCGAATAAATAAGTTGGTCAAAACTTCCTCTCAAACCAATGATTGACCTTGGCGTTACCTTATAATTATACTGTAAGAAAGGCATAACATTGACATCCAAATAGCGGACACTAAATAATTCTATTAAATTAATTTTCTCAACGTACCCTAGTGTTGAATGAAACTCTCCTTTTTCCCAACTATTTATTTCATTCTTTTCAACTACGGCTAACCCAACACATGTTCCAATGCCAACTTGATGTCCTTTTCTATTCAACAAATTCTTAATCAACCCTATTCGATAATAATTATAATTAACTTTATCTAAATGTTCCTTATAATTTTTCAGTCCATTATGGGCAGACCTGTTGTCATCAAAAAAACTTTCTAATCTTATTACCTCTCTGTATTCATCATTAAAATCCGCAGATTCTAATATACTACTAAACCGAGAAGCAGATGTTTTTGCATATTCAAGTTCAACACTAAAATTGTGCTTCAAAGTTTTATTCACCCTTAGACTGAATGTTATTCCTTTATAATCACCCAAAGTTATTTTAGACCGACCAACCCCTATTGTGCCATAGATTTGACCGAAAGATGGAGCGAAAGGAATAAAACAGATGAATAGAAGAAAAATTAAATTTTTAATCATTGCAGTTCTAGCTACTAATTATTTTGTGTAAAAATCTAGATATTGACTAATACACATTTTGGTTATAAAAACTAAAGAGATTTAAATTATACTGTTGGTAGGAATCCGTGTTAAAAATAGTCTGAGTCCCCATCTGCTTATCATTTGCCCTTCCTGCAACCGCAACTGTGGTAGATGGGCCTCCGTTTTGCCCGGGTACAGTTACATTAGTGGATGTTGTTCCACCTCCATCATCTTCTATTATAGTATAGACAATAAATGTGCCTTGATTGGCTAAAATCCAATCACAAACTTTTGTACCTTCCTTCAACCACGAAGCATATCCATAAACTTTTCTTTTATATACCGCAAGTTGCCAAGCTTTCAAAACCCCTCCTCCGTTAGCACTTTTAACGGCTGTTACTTTTATTTCTGGACAACCATCACCCCAACTTTCTATTGCTTTAAGGTCGGGAACTTTGAAAGACCATAATATTTCTTTATCGCCTTGACCGCGTCCTGCCCTTGTATTTTTCATGTCAGCATAAGGATTCTCTGCATTATCTAAACCAAGATTTATAGCATCTTGCAGTCCTTCTACCAAAGTACCATCATCGTTGTATCTTTCATTATCTCTTATAACCCAATATGGATTGCTAGGTTCATTAATACCGCTTATAGAAAAAGATTGTTGCTGGTTAGTAAAGCCATACATTAAGTCTTGATCATGTTGTACTGCATATACTACAAATGGTACTATTGAATCTGCCAACTCAATATTTACAGGCATATTAATTGATAATAAAGGATATTGAGCCAAATTAGCACTAGTTAAAGTTGCGTTGGAATTATCAATCATTTTAGTTTCAAAACTAACTCCATCAGAGAATATATGTCCTTTTACAAGAGCATATAGAATTTCGTAATCTCCATTTAATTGTTCTAAAGCTTTCTGAATCAAAAAATTTCTAACTTCTGAATTATTATCAACAATTGATAATGATTTTGCAAAATTCATGTAATCATCTTCTTGTTGATTTCGTGTTTTTTTGATTGTCGTTAAAGTAATTTCCGTATTAGAATGATGACTGATGTTAGATCCATTATTAGTACTAGAAAGTACTTCTTCTTTCTGACATCCCATTGAACCAGCAATCATAGCCATCATGATGGCGACTGCTGAAATTTTAGTTTTAAAGCTTTTCATATTTGTTTTTTTTTTAAATTTTGAAATGCAAATGTGAAAACAAATTATAAATCTCCTCATCCTTTTCACTTCACTTTTTTAAAGCTCTTGGAAGTTTCACTTCAATTTTTTTTGGTTACCTTTCCTATATGGATTTGTACGATATCGCCCTCAAAATAAAAGAAACACGCGAACAAAAAAACATAAGCAAAGCCAGCATGGCTGCCAAGCTCGAAATTGGCGAACGGGCTTACCGCGATATAGAAAGTGGTAAAAGCGAGCTAAGCGTGCGCCGCATATTTTTGATAGGCCGCATATTGGAAGTCCCTATAAAAGTATTTATGAATGATGAAAATGCTGAATTGTACGAAAAGCTTGTAGTACCTATTAGTGAATTTATGGATGTTGAGCTTAGCACCGAGAAAAAAATCGAACCAAATTCTTTTGAGGCATTCAATATTTCACTAAAAGCAAAAGACGAAACTATTAAAGCGAAGGATGAAATTATTGCACTTCTTAGGGCTAAGAAATAACTTCTTCTCCTTCTTCTGCACCCTCCAACCGCCGCTCCCACGCCAAAATCTCCTCCTCCGTCATATCCTTTAGCCGCTCCAATATGCCCGAGGGCGTGCGCGGGGCTATGGTATTGAGGTGGTGATTTTCTGGCAGTGGGTTTTCTTTTTCGGTTACTTCCCACTCAAAAATATCATTGGGCGTGCAGTTAATAGCCTGGCAAATAGCGCCAATGTGCGCTATGGATATGCGCTTGGTTTTATTATCGAGCAGGCGGTGCGCCATTACATGCCCAATGCTGAGCTTGCGCAGCCAGCTAAACGGATACCGCACGCCTTTGGCCACTAATAATTGTTTTATACGGAGGTTCATCATAGGTCGAGGTAGTTAAGGTTATTCATTAGCTACATAAAAATTGTAGTTAGCTAGTCAAAATTCGGTACTAGCTTTTCAAAAAAATAGCCGAGCTAGTCAAAATCAAAGGTAAGACCTCCAAAATTTTAATTTGATATAACAAGGGGTAAATTTGGTATCACACCGTAAAAATTTTATATAACACTATAAAAATTTGGTATCACACCAACTAAATTTTATTTAACAGGGTATTATTTTTATATAAAAACAACTAAATTTTAAATGATACGGTATAAATTTTATATAACACGGAGTAAATTTTCTATAACAGCAACAAATTTTTGGCTTTTATAAAAAACAGCTTTAAACATAGTATTATATAAAAAATAGTGCACTACCTTGTGCCAAACAAAAAAAATAATACCCATGACAGACGACCAATATGCCCAATACGAATCGCTAGAAAAAAGCGACGATTTTCAGGACGTGCCCGAAAACATTGACACCGCATCCTCCGTGCCCGACATTGCCACCCTAGCCCTCGCCATGAAAAACAAAATAAACGAGATAGGCGTGGCAGACGGTATTGGCAGCCGCGACAACCGTGGTGCCTCCATCAACAAAGGCCAGCTGCGGCAAAATCTCATTCGCTTAATATTTAAAGTATCGCGCGGGGCCACCGCCTACTACGCCCGCACGGGCGATACGTTTAAGCAAAAAAATGTGGACTTTGAAAAATCGGCCTTCACCAACACCGCCGCGCCCAAGCTAGTGCACATTGCCAACCAACTAGTAACCGATACCACCGCCGATGCCGATAACCTCGTAAACGCCGATGGCGACGACCTGGCCGCGCTTACCATACTGGCCAAGGCTTTTAGCGACAGCATACCCAAGCCCAAGCGCGCCGAGGAGGAAAGCAAGGTGAACAATGCAAAAATCCCGCCGCTACTCAAAGAGGCCAAAGAAATACGCCGTGTGCTCGATATTTTTATGCAAACATTTATTGATAGCAACCCCGATTTCTACGCCGAGTGGGCCGAAACCCTCACCATTGACGATGCCGCCACCAGCAACCCCGCCGCCCACACCATCAACCTTACCGTAGAGGCCGGCCAAACAGCCAACGTGGATTATGATGAATTCGACATGCAAAACAGCAGCGAAATAAAACTAATAAACAACAACGCTACTACCATCGAGTACGGTTTTGGCAATGATACTACCACCTTTGACAGAGAGCCCGAACTTGTAAATGCCAACAGTCAGCAGCGCAAAACCGCCACAGCCCTAGGCTACCAAAGCATCGAAACCAACCAACTAAACATCCGCAACGCAAGCGGCGCGGCACTTTTGATTACCTTGGAGTTTTATGAT
>JBBSPP010000208.1:0-5888 GCA_038258625.1 Chitinophagales bacterium | reverse complement strand
ATATTGCGCTGCACACCAACGACGTTTGGCTTCGCTGGGCGGCAATCTTGCACGACATTGCCAAGCCTGCCACCAAGCGGTTTGAGGATGGTCATGGCTGGACGTTTCATGGGCATGAATGGCTGGGCGCCAAAATGGTACCAAAAATTTTTAAGCAGTTAAAACTGCCTACCAATGAAAAAATGAAGTACGTACAAAAATTAGTACTCCTTCATTTGCGTCCCATTTCACTTACCAAAGAAGAAATTACAGACAGTGCCGTGCGCAGATTATTATTTGATGCGGGCGAAGAAATTGAAGATTTGCTCATGTTGTGCAACGCAGACATCACATCCAAAAATCCACAAAAAGTAGCACGCTACAAAAGCAATTTTGAACTTGTAAAACAACGATTGATTGAAGTGGAAGAAAAGGATCAGGTAAGAAATTGGCAGCCGCCTATCACGGGCGAAATTATCATGCAAACGTTTGATTTGAAACCGAGCCGTGTGGTAGGCGATTTGAAATTGGCGGTGCGCGAAGCTATTTTGGATGGCGATGTAAATAATAATTACGATGATGCTTTTCAATTTCTGTTGGCAAAAGGAAAAGAGTTGGGACTTACGCTTTCATCAAAATAGGTTCCTTGCAAAAAAAAATCCGCCCAACAAAAGTTGAGCGGATAAGATTTTATTTGTCGTTACGAAATTATTTTTTCGCGTAACGCTTATTAAATTTATCAATACGACCTGCCGTATCAACCATCACTTTTTTACCTGTATAAAACGGGTGCGACGTGCTCGAAATATCAAGCTTAATTAATGGGTATTCGTTACCGTCTTCCCACTCAATTGTTTCTTTTGTGTTGGCGGTTGACTTTGATAAAAAAGTCGTGTCGTTGGTCATATCTTTAAATACTACTGAACGATAATTTTCTGGATGAATATCTTTTCTCATAATTTTATTTTTTTTGCACGATACCAACCGTGCGATTGAGGCGCAAACTTATGTACTTTTGTCAACATCACAAAACTAAATAACAAGCCATTTATTTTGCCAAATATAGCAGCCAAAACTATAAATTATATGCTTGGTTGCGCAATTGGTTTTTTATACATCAGCAATTTATTTGTTCCTATCCTCGAAATTGATGCCGCGCAGTACGCCGAAATGAGCCGCGAAATGCTGCAAAGCACCAACTGGCTTCATTTGTTCGACCTTGGTCGGGACTACCTCGATAAGCCTCCTTTTATTTTTTGGGCATCGGCCTTGAGTATGAAAATTTTTGGTGTTAGCGTTTGGGCTTATAAACTGCCATCCCTCCTATTTGCCGTTTGGGCCATTTTTGCGTTGTATCGGTTCAGTTTGCTTTTTTATGAAAAAGAAATTGCTACCAAAGCAGCCTTCATATTCGCTTCTTGTCAGGCTATGTTTTTGATGGTCAATGATATTAAAACTGATACTATATTAATGAGTTTTGCCATCACCGTTTTTTGGCAAATAGCTGCATGGCTTTATAAAAAAAATAATTGGGGTTGGCTGTGGGCGGCGGTTTCCATTGCCGGTGCCATGCTTACCAAAGGACCCATTGGTTTGCTAGTGGTGGGCTTTGGATTTTTACCGCATTTTATTATAAAAAAACAATGGAAAAATATACTGCGCTGGCAATATCTTCCAATGCTTATTGTAATTGCAATACTGCTTTTGCCAATGAGTTACGGGCTTTACACCCAATTTGATATGCACCCAGAAAAACTGGTGAATGGCGAGCAAGGTGTATCTGGCTTACGATTTTATTACTGGACGCAGAGCTTTGGGCGCATTACGGGCGAGAGCGTTTGGAACAATAATGCTGGCTTCACATTCCTATTTCAAAACCTATTGTGGGGACTTCTCCCATTTACATTATTTTTCGTAATGGCGGGTGTAAGGGGGCTTATAAAATTAGCAAATCGTTGCCACCAAACCGAGTGGATTAGTACTGCGGCCGTAATACTAGCCTACGTTTCATTAGGTATTAGCAAGTTTCAGCTGCCGCATTATATTTATATTGTGTTGCCTTTTATTTGCTTGTTGACGGCCCGCTATTTCGTGAATATCAAAAACTTTTTTGGGCATAAATTTCGCATATTTAGGGTGGTGCATAATTCGCTTATTTTTTTATTACTAACCATTCTGCCTATTGGTTTATTCTATATTTTTCCCGAAATGAATACCTGGCAATCAGCGATTATTGTATTGTGTATGCTGATGTCTGTCGGGTTATTTTTTTTAGAAAAAGGAAAAATAATCTCTCTTTTCGCGATGTCAATTTTTGCTGTGGTGATTATAAACCTGATGCTCACTTTTGTATTTTACCCCAATATTATTCCTTATCAAAGTTCGTTTTCGATTCCCAAAGTGGTGAAAGAAAAAAACATTGCCCAGGATAATTTCATCATTTACGTACTCGAAGTTGGACGGTCGGCTGATTTTTTACTGAACTATAATATTGCTCAAACCGGCATACTGGACACCGCGCTGAATTACCAATATATAGCCACAAACAATGCTGGGCTAAAAGCTATACGGTCAAAAGGGATTCAATATGAAACAATATTTAGGGGTGCTAGTTACCGTATTGCCAAGCTACAAGTTGATTTTCTGAACCCAAAAACAAGAAAATCTTCCACCACGCCATATTACATAATCAAGATTTTACCATAGCTATAATTTCAGAGCATAAAAAAAGACTGCCGTTACTGACAGTCTTGTGTTTATTATTTTTAAATATTATGCCCTACGGAAAAATAATACCTGGATATTTATTTACATCTACCTCAGGTATTTTGGCACCAAACTTTGCATTTATCACTCGCAAAAATTCATTGGCTACCATAGCATATCCGCGTGGGTTAGGATGTACACCGTCCAAGCTAAACGTACCTCCCGATATATAACTAGAATTAAAACTAGCACCATTATATACTATGCCCGAAGTAAATCTTTTAAGATAGCTGTTCATATCCACCAAGCCCAAATCATACGTGGTAGCCATATTTGCTATAGCGGCATTATACTTAGCCGTGTGCGAAAATATTTCGGCAAGCTCGCCGGCATCAAGCACATATCGGTCGCCCAATGCTCGGAATGGACTTACGCCCCACCCAGCACATTTCAGCGAATCGCTTGGTGTGCTTAGTAAAATTAGCTCATTGGCGCGCGCATGACGAATGCGGAGTGAAGGATGCGCCACGGTTGTATCTTCTATCACAAAAGCATTTTGACCCGCTTTCCATTTTATTTCGGGGTGACCTACGCGTGCGTAAATACTGTCTAGGTCTTTTGCTTCTTTTGCTGTAAGCACTACACCGTTGTAAGGAATAGTGGTAAAAAACGGCACCGATGTAATATCAGGAATATTGGCAATTACGCCTTTTGCTCCTCGTTTAGTCAGCGAATCCAACAATATTTTTATAGAACCTGCAACCTGAGCCGAAGCGCTCAAATCGCCAGGTACTGGCGAAGTAGGATCAACTTTGCCCAAACCACCGCCTGTGGCGTAGCCCAATACATCATTGCTACCGAGCCAAACTGAAAAGAAGGTTGGGTTCGCTCTATTAACTTGGCTGGTCAAAGAATTGACGCCCGGCTGTGGTACTATGCGACCCAAAAATGGGTTGAATAGAGAGTAGATTCCAAGATTAATATCCACCGCACGGATGCCCGGTACGCCCAATAAATTGTATGGCCCAGCAGATCCTACATTAGCTAAAACGGTAGCAGGCGTGGCTGCCAATCTGGGTGCTACGCTTAGTGCCCCTCTGCAATCTTGCAAATAAGCCAACTCTCTTTTGGTAGCGCCGGTGCCATCATTCCCATTCCCTGTAACGGGCAGAAACGGTACACGAAACTCGCCACCACCAACAAGTTCAAATTGTTTTGCCAAGATTACAGGGAATGCATTTTGCTGTCCCGAGTAAGATAATGCACCGTCGGCATAACCAGCCGTGAACGAATTACCAATAGCTACGTAACTCGTAAAATCAGCCGTTCCCGCCTCGGGGAAAAATTGTTCTAAATTTGGATTACATGCATTGGCGAAAAAAATCACGCACACGCCAAGCAGAATATTTTTATAGTTTTTCATTCTTAAAATTTATTTATTCGGTTGGTCACTTGTTTATTAAAATTATAGCTGGCCCCAATGCCTGGAATTATAGCAAGGGTTTTGTAGGTGCCAAAAAGTTTAGTTTCGTTATTTAATGTGGTACGCGCCGCTACATCTTCGTATAACAGAGAGGCATCAATACAAACCCTATCAGAAAGCCAATAGGTAGCACCAAGCGAAAATCCAATTTTATCATTATCTGGCAATTCGGGGTTTACGTAGCCTTCTTGAACGGGGGTACGGTCGTAAAAAGCACCGCCTCTTATTGTGGTTCTTTTGCTGGCATCCCACTGCAAACCACCGCGCACGGCCCAAGCATTTTTATACAATCTTGGCGAGGCATCATCAGTTAGTTTATCCGTATTTATTGCGTAATCAAATCCCAGAGATTCAAAAGACTCCCACAGTGTATAATTAAAATCAGCCGCGAGGGTAAGGTTTTTATATATTTTATATGCCCCACCAATACCTAGCTCGGCTGGTAATGGACACTCCGTTTTGAAACTGGTATTGGGAAAACTACTGGCCGCCGCAAAGGGAATATTGGTAAATGTGGCGCTCCCATTATCTACCTTCATATCAACTTGGGAATGGTAGGTAATACCTGCACTAAATTTTTCGCCGCCTGTAAAATACATACCCAAATTGTAACCCCAACCTTGGGCGTTGCCTTCAAGCTTGGCCGCAGCTTCGGTACCTGCTAATGATGAGTACAGTGGCAATTGTTTTTCCAACTCTACATGCCCTAGCGCACCTACAAAGCCTGCACCAAAAGATAAAAAGTCGGTGACTTTATAGGCAACTGTGGGCTGAATATAAACTGCTTGCAGGTTAATATTGGTGAGCACGAATCGGCCCGTCCAATCAGTAGGGTATTTTACGCCACTACCAAAAGGTGTATAAACACCCAAGCCAAACGTAAGCGGCGTATTATTTAAATGATAGCTACCGTACAAACTGAAGGGTGTAAAAATTTGATTTTCGGAGCGCGTGCTAGCGTTGGTAGCTACATCTAAATACTGAATGCGGGGTATAATACCACTTACGCCGCCGTTTACCTGATTTTCTACAAACGATAAACCTGCAGGATTAAAATAAATGGTGGCGGCATCTTGCGCTAGGCCAATGCCGGTATGCGCCATGCCTATTTGCCGTTGGCCTTGTAGCCCAATTTTAAACCCACCAGCCATAGCCGCGTGTTGCACTAGGGCGCACGCTATGCTAAGTAGAAGTAATTTTTTCATAATTAATAGTTTGAATTTTAAGATGCTAAAGATAATAGGCAATTATAATGTTATCAAATATTTTATCTACACATCGTGGATTTCATTTGGGCTTACCGTCTGTATGGGCAGTATATTTTTTTGCTACCAACGGTTCAATTTTTTAAAAAAGTTGTTGGCCATTTTTGAAATTTTTATTTTTTGCTAAAAAAACTTTGCGTAGAAAAATAGTTAATGGCTCATTCCTGTATTTTATCTGTACTAAGGTCTTTCATTTTGGTTGGTGCTTTTTTTATTTTTACATTAAAAAAAATCACATTTATGCAATACTGACTGCATTATTGCGTCATGCTGACTGCTTTGGTGCAACAATCTTTATAGGAACGTACCATTGCAACTACTTTGGTACAACAATCTTTATGGGAACGTACCAAATAGACTTGTTTGGTACTATAATCTTTATAGGAACGTACCAAATAGACTTGTTTGGTACTATAATCTTTATAGGAACGTACCAAATAGACTTGTTTGGTACT
>JBBSPP010000207.1:0-5912 GCA_038258625.1 Chitinophagales bacterium | reverse complement strand
GCGGTTTTTGCACACAAAGATGCGAACATCGATAATATTCAGATCATTGGGCAGGCTCATTTACAAGCTTTAAAATCGTTTTCCAACTTTGGCGCGGCCACTAATGAATTTGCTTTTATCCAAAAAAATAATATTCAAGTACTTGCTTTCGATAATGCAAATTATCCTTCAAAACTTAAACGCGCCATTGATTCTCCGCCCATCATTTTTTATAAAGGCACCAACGCCTTACACAATACGCGCGTGGTTTCCATCATTGGTACACGCGCATGCAGTGATTATGGCAAAAAAATATGCGAACAAATAATTGAAGAGTTAGCTCCCGCAAAACCACTAATAGCCAGCGGCTTAGCGTACGGCATTGATATAGTGGCGCACCGCGCGGCCATGAATTTTGGGCTAGATACGGTGGGTGTAATGGCCACTGGGTTGGATGCTATTTACCCTGGCCAACACAAAAACACGGCCACCGATATGATCCTGCATGGCGGACTGCTAAGCGAGTTTGACTCGAATACAAAACCAGATAGAGAAAATTTTCCGCTGCGAAATCGAATTGTTGCTGGTCTGTGCGATGCAGTAATTGTAATTGAAACAGCGAAAAAAGGCGGCTCCATTATCACCGCAAATTTGGCGCACTCCTACAATAGAGATGTGTATTGCGTGCCGGGCAAAGTGGGCGATAAGCGCAGCGAGGGATGTCATGATTTGATTAAAAGCCTGCAAGCTAGCCTAATTACTTGTGGGCAAGATGTAATTGTGAATCTCAATTGGGATGAAGGTGAAAAACCAAGCTCGGCACAGCGCAAACTTTTTGTAGATTTAACCGATGACGAAAAAATAATTTACGATACCCTTCAAACAAATACCAATATGCACGTGGACGAGTTGTTTTTAAAAACCAACCTGAGCATGAGCAAGTTATCCATGCTTTTGCTACAGTTAGAAATGGCGGGGATGGTGCGTTCCTTACCTGGCAAACAGTACCAAGCCGTTTAGATTACATACGATTTGGCACAGCAAAATCAATAACGTTTTGAGAAGAATTTAATAGCTGAAATACTTCCAAGGTCTGCCAGATACCAATATATTTGCGCACTTTTCAGAATACAACATAACATGAAAATTTTACCATTAATACTCAGCATTCTTGCCCTAATAGGTGTTAGTTTCTTACTGATTAAAGGAACTCCTACACCCAAACCAACAACTGTAAAAGTAAAAAACGAAACCACCGGAAAAGATGTGGAAGTAGAAATGAGCCGCATCGCTTATGTAGATTTGGATACGATGGAAGCGAAGTACAAAGTGTTTGGTTTGAAAAAAACAGAGTTTGAAAACCGCGAAAAAAAAATACAGCAAGAGCTTAAATCAAAAGCACAAGCGCTTGAGGCGTCTTACATGTCATTGCAAAAGCAAGCCCAAGCGGGTACCCTTACACAAGCTGAAGGCGAAAAAATGCAGAAAAGCCTAATAGCTAAACAAGAAGGATTGGAAAAATTGCGCAATGACTTGGGTACCAAATTAATGAAAGACCAAGATGCATTTAATAAAGAACTGAAGAAAAAACTGGACGAAACCGTGGCGGAATACAACAAAGACAATCGATATGATTACGTGTTGTCTTATTCAAAAGAAGGTTCGATAATCCATGTAAACACAGCGCTAAATATTACGCAGGATATTGTGGATTTGATGAACGATAAAAAATAATTTTTTTAGAAATAAAAAATATAATACAACCATGAGGAAACAGATAGTAGCTGGAAATTGGAAAATGAACTTAACGCCTGAGCAAGGGGTAGGTTTGGTGAATGATTTGATCAAAGAAAAAATAAACTTAAAATATAACCAAACGGTGGTGGTTTGCCCACCATTTACAGGCATTGACAGGATTAGTCAAATGCTAGAAAAAATGCCCGAATCAAAAGTGAATTTGGGTGCGCAAAATATTTCAGACAAATCCTCGGGCGCATTCACTGGCGAGGTAAGTGGCGAAATGCTAAAGAGCTTGCAAGTGCGATATGTAATTGTAGGCCACTCAGAGCGGCGTCAGTTTTATAATGAAAACAATGAACTCCTGGCACGTAAAGTGGATGCTGTTTTAACATCAAAAATGACGCCTATTTTTTGCTGCGGCGAACCACTTGATGTACGCGAAGCAGGCACTCAAAATGAATTTGTTCAAAAACAACTGGAGGATAGTTTATTTCATCTGAATGCCGAAACTGTATCGTCAAACTTGGTAATAGCTTACGAACCTATTTGGGCTATTGGCACTGGCAAAACGGCAAATGCCGAACAGGTAGAAGATATGCACTCGTTCATACGCTCGGTAATTGAAAAAAAGTGGGGTTCAGAACCCGCCGAAAATTTATCCATATTATATGGCGGTAGCGTAAAAGCCGATAATGCGGGTGAGTTATTTGGAAAAGATAATGTGGATGGCGGCCTGATTGGTGGCGCGGCATTGGATGCTAATTCGTTTATTGAAATTATCAAAAAGCTGGGCTAGCTTATCTCAATTGTTGTTACCAATTCTTTTTTATAAAAAGCATTAATCGTTTCGATAATGCTTTTTTTATTTAGAGAAAGCTCGTTTTTTAGCGGTGCAATGTCTGTAGTTATGCGCAGCGTTTTGTTGTGTAAGGTGAGCGATCGCGTATATTGTGCGATAGTGTTGCCCATTATTTTGGGCCAATCTTCGGTAATGCTAATTGCATCCAGCCGCTTGCCCCAGCGGCTTTCGTTCAGCATTTTATTCATTGCGTTTTGTAGTGAAAAATCATCCATGTTTTATACGTAAGCTTCTACAGTTTCAAGTGTTATTTCGTTATCGGCAAAAATTACTAACCGTTGCACAATATTATGTAGCTCGCGTACATTTCCTTGCCAATCGCGTGCCATAAGTTTCTCCATGGCAGCTGGCTGTATTGAAATCCTTTTTTTACCTTGCTCAGCACAAATTTTATCCAAGAAATGCTCAACCAAGATTGGAATGTCCGACAGTCGATCGTTCAACGCGGGCACTTCAATAACAATTACGCCAAGCCTAAAATACAAATCTTTACGAAAATTTTCTTTTTCTATTTCGGCATGTAAGTCTTTGTTGGTGGCGGCTACCACCCGCACATTCACATTAATTTCTTTGTCACCACCTATCCGTGTTATTTTTCCCTCTTGCAAAGCGCGTAGTACTTTGGCTTGCGCATCTGGGCTCATGTCGCCAATTTCATCAAGGAAAAGCGTGCCACCATTTGCCTGTTCAAATTTGCCAATACTTTGTCTTACAGCACCTGTAAAGGATCCTTTTTCATGACCAAATAATTCACTTTCAATAAGTTCAGATGGAATGGCTGCGCAATTTACTTCTATCAATGGGGCGTTGACTCGGTTACTTTTTTCATGAATCCAACGCGCTATTAATTCTTTACCCGTACCATTATCGCCCATTATTAATACGCGCGCATCACTCGTGGCCACTTTGTCAATCGTCTCTTTTACTTTTAGTATTGCAGGGCTTTGACCTACAATTTCTTGCACGCCGTTTATTTTTCTTTTCAGTATTTTATTGTCCGTTTTTAAGCCGCCTTGTTGAATAGCGTTGCGCACAGTAATTAAAAGTCGATTCAAATCTGGCGGTTTGGAAATATAGTCAAACGCACCACTGCGCACAGCATCCACAGCATCATCGGTGGTACCGTGGCCACTTATCATGATAATGGGCGTTTCTACTCCTTCGGCGGTAGCTTTTTGCAACACTTCCATACCGGTAAGTCGTGGCATTTTTATGTCGCAGAGGGCGCAGTCATATTTTTTTGCCAACAGTAAATTGAGCCCTTCCTTACCATCCTGCGCTTCTTCAACTTTCATTTTCTCCATTTCCAAAATTTCTCTTAGCGCTTTTCGGATACTCTTTTCGTCGTCAATAATTAAAATGGTAGGGATCATGTTACTGTTTTTTGTTATTGCTGTGAAAGTAAGAAATTCTTATCACCCAAACATGGTATGCTTGGATTAGTGTCAATATTATTTTTTTTTAAAAATAGAACCTTTATCTTCAAACCAAACTTACTTTTTTTTCGTCTTATCTTCGTCAGGCTAAAAACAAATTAATGAAGCAATATCTTACGCGCACACTATCCATACTTTTCCTTTTTGTATTCCAGCATACTGCACTTGCCCAGCCACCTTGCCAAAACGGCCCGGATGGAATAGTGTATATCCAAGGTGGTGCTACCATTCAAAACTATAATCCGGCCTTACCCATCTCTGCCACTAATCCTGTAGCCAACACCATTCCGAATGGCGGTAGCGGTCTGGCAGTGGCTAATAATTTGAACGGCCCAGGACCATCGCCTACATTTTATGCTGTATCGGGGCTCAATTATGTGTATTGGAATGGTACAGCTTGGATAAATACAGGTCACGCCGCAGGACCGGGCGGCGGTTATGTAAACCCTGGCGGTGGTGGTAATTTTATATATAATTATACCGCAGGCGGGGATATCTCCATTTATGACGGTACTGGAAATGCTACATTATTATTAAATGTTCCTGGATTTGGCACAGGAGGTCCGTTTGATTTGGTGGGCGATTGCGACGGCGGTTTTTATATACTCCGAACCGACCAAGGTGGTGTTGGCTCATTTTTACGAAAATATAGTAGTACGGGCGCACTGGTACAATCTTGGACGGTAACAGGATCTTCGGGAACTGCTGGTGGAGGTTTTGCGATTGTGGGTAATACTATTTTTTATCATAATGGTAGTGGTTTTAATAGTGCGCCATTTTCGATGAGTTCTCCAACTATAAATTTTACGCCCAACACGGCAGCAATTCCCAACCCAAGCGATATGGCTTGCTGCCCACTTTGTAATGTAGGAAAAGATACACTGTACCATTGCCAAGGTGCGCCACCTCTTAATCTTACCACCAATTTGCCCTCCCCAGTATGGACAGTAATTAGCGGCAGTACGGTGATTGTTGGCACGGGTGCTACTGTAACTGCTTTGCCTACCACTATATCTTTAGTTACAGCTACGAGTACAATCAACACGGGAGTAGATTCTTTTGTGCTAATTCCAGTAAATGCCCTAGTAGATGCTGGTCCCAATAGTACTATAACCGGGTGCGATCCTTTTGCAGATACTCTGAACGGAACTTTATTAAATACAACCCCAGGCATTACATATAATATAAATTGGACACCAACTGTAAACATTGTTGCAGGCGGCACGACCCTAACGCCAGCCATAAGCCAAACTGCCTTAACTACTTATACCCTCATTGTAACAACGAATCCTGCCGAGGGTGGTTGCACATTCACCGATACGGTAGTGATGGATATTAATAACGCTACCCCAATTGCAAATTTTGATTATGACTTGCGCCTAGGTTGTGCAAATGACACCATTATTTTTACGAATACATCAACGCTAAACCCTGGGGGGAACCCAACGTATGCTTGGAATTTTGGCGATGGAAACTTTGATATTATTCCAAACCCAACTCATATATACGGCGTACAGGGGAACTTTAGCGTCCGGTTACAAGTGACCGATCGGGGTTGCCAAGATGATACTATTATTATGATTGATACCCGCCATCCGTTAGAAGCTGATTTTAGCATTGTAAATAATGGCCAAAGCAATAATGATTCTATCTGTTTGGGTAGTGTGTTTACATTTACACCTATAACTAATCCTATGGCGGGCACTACTAATTTAATATTTGATTGGGATTTTGACGATGGCACTTTATTAAAAAATGCTGCACCCGTACAACAACAACATACCTATACTGCACCCGGTACTTACAATGTAAAATTAGTACTTACCGACACCTTGGGTTGTAAAGATTCTGCATCCTAGTCGGTTTTTGTGGATGTGCCTCCCTATTTAATATTAGCG
>JBBSPP010000206.1:0-5918 GCA_038258625.1 Chitinophagales bacterium | reverse complement strand
CACAACGTACTATATTTATGTACTAATTAATTATTCGGGGTAACTAAGAGGGCTCTTCTATTTTATGATACATTGAATGATGAATTGCGTTTTAATCTTTATGTGATGGAAGATTCGATTGTAGAATTTCAAGCCTCAGCGCCAAATCCTAATAGTTATGTGCATACAAGAGTGATGCGCACCATTTTGGGTGGTACTTGGGGGCAGCCTTCTTCAATTCCATCTACCGTAACTTCTGGACAAACTGTTACCTATACTTTTAATTATACTGTCCCTGCAAATTTTGATATGCGTATGTTGCGATTAGTTGGAATGGTTCAAAAGTTTAGTCCTGATCGATATGATAGACGGATACTGAACTCGGGTAAAGTGCTAGTGCGTGATTATTGGACCACACCTTTGGGCACCAATGAGGTATCTAAAAATGTGAATATTAAAGTGTATCCTAATCCTGCCAGCAGTAATTTAAATATTGAATTGGATGATAAAAATCTTGAAATTAAAACATTAAAAGTGATGAGTGCGGATGGTAAGATACTTATAGAAAAACCGTTCCAGTCAACGCTTAATATTGAAAATATAGCGAGTGGTTTTTATTACCTATTATTGAGTAATGAAAAGGAAAGTTTTATTCAGTCTTTTGTAAAAGAATAAGTAGCATTATTGTTTATCTACCACCTTCCATTCAACTGACTTTTGATTGGTTACATATAGATAGTTACAGCTTTAAAAAACATATTTTATTTTGCCCAATCCATCGTGTTTTCATTAAATACATCTAGAGAAATTTTTGAATAGCATCACCTTTGGATAGCCGATACTCGCAAGGCTACTTCGTTTTTATATCCTAATTAATTTGTAGATCTGAGACCATATTGTATGGCATAAATTCAGGTTGGCAGAATAATTATATAGAAACTAACGCACTATTACAGCTTGTAAAGTATGGAAGCTTTATTGCATCAAGAACAAAGAAGGAAAATTTTCATTGCTTTACTTACCCTTTCCCAGTATATTTTTTGCGCCTAAAGAAAAGAAACACACCCCCAAATAAAACGGTGAGCACAATTGGCAAACCGATATTTATGATTTGCCATTTGAGTTTTTCGTCTTTTACTCTTGGCATATCCAACAAACGCAAACTCAAATCTTTACTCCTTGCTTCTAGCAAACCACTATCGTCAGTTAAGTATTCCAAGGCATTGAGCAAAAAGTTTTTGTTGGCAAAATTTTGTTTGGTAAACTTCCAATAGCCAGTTTCCATTGGTCCTGTTTTTTCAGTAAAGTCATTATAAAAAACAGCTGCATTTGAAACCACAATTTGTTTTGAAGTACGTATTCCTTCTGGTAAAAATGGACGATTAAGCGAATCTTTTAGCGTAGCTAAAAATTTAGGCGCGAGGCGATTTACAAAATTTGATTTGAATTTCCCTTCTAACAAAACCGCCATAGGAATTTGTGCTTCTCTAAAAATTTCGGGGTTGGGTCTGTATTTTAATGTTGACAAACTTATCCGTAACGGTGCAGATACTCTGCGGCTGCGATTGGATGTATGTAGTAAAATTGTTTTTTCTATACCGGGCGCTGCAATTGTATCTATACTATTTGCAAACTGAAAAAGCACCGCATCCATATTGTGTACAATGGGATGTTTGGAAGTTGGTAAGGCAAAAGGAAAATACACCCACGGCAATAATCTAATGTCGGGCTTATCGCCAATTTGGCCAACAGTTACGGGTATGGTTACATTTTGTTGCACGTCCTCAATCAAATCAGGATTAATGCGTACGCCGTAGGTAAACAATAAATCTTCAAGGTTCAAATTTTGATCCGTAGCGAGGTAGCCATCCACCCGCGATAGCGTATCCATATTTGTATTTAGGCGGTCTAGCATCCAAAGCATGTTGCCGCCATTCATTATATATTGGTCTATTTTAAATTTTGCTTTTTCATCAATGGGCGTTTTCGGCGCCACCATCATAATAGCTTTATATAGTTTTGGGATTTCAATATTTACATTCAAATCAATTGAATCTATATCGTAATATTTGCTCAGCGTACTCAGCATATCAATCGTTTTGTAACTCAGCGGCTGACCATTTCCGCCCAAATATGCAATGGCGGGTTTGGCTGGTTGTTTTGTTTTTTGAATGGCCTGCGCAAATTTATATTCTAACAAATTACTTGAATAATCAAGCACTTCCTGCGGGCTCATGCCGCGGTGATTTTCTAATAAATTTACCGGAAATTCTTTTCCATTATAAGCAACCAATGCCCACGGGAAAATAACTTTTTCGGAGTAACCACCATCATCTTCATCCATTTGCACTTGCAAGTTTACGGGCTGTATGCCTTTCTCGGCAAGCTGTAACATCGCTTCTTGTTTTTCAGCGGGCGTGCTACGGCCTTCAAAAGCATTTACAAAAGAGTATTGAATTTTACCGCCAGAGTATTCGTTAAATTCATTCAGCGTTTCTACTGTACGGTTTTGTAAACGCTGAAAACCGGCTGGTAATTTGCCCTGTAAAAAAATAGTAATGTTGGCAATATCTTCCATTTCGCCTACATATTTTTTGGTAGCAGGCGAAAGTGAAAAACGTTTTTCCTCCGTCAAGTCAAAGCGCTTGTGAAGCTTGCTACTTAAAATATTCAGTACCAAAAGTATAATGGCTAAAATAGCAAAACGGGTAATGTGGGTGGTGCGTAATTTCTTCATGTTTATGACCATTTACGTTTTTGAAGAAAAAGGCGAGTAGCAAATAAAAATAGTAAACTCACCGAAACAAAATAAATTAAATCGCGCGTATCGAGCACGCCTTGGCTAATGCTTTCGTAATGAAAATTTAATCCAATCTGACTAATAAAATAATCCAACCCGCCGCTCAATGCTGGCAATTGGCTAATCGATTCAAAGCCCTGGAAAAGAATGAAATTTAAAAATACGGCAATTAAAAAAGCTACAATTTGATTATCCGTCATGGCCGAGCAAAACAGACCGATAGCGGTAAAGGCGGCTATTAAAAATAGCAACCCAATGTACGAGCCAATAATGCCGCCCGTGTCTAAATTATTGGGAATAATAGCCAATGATTCTAACGTGAGTAAATACAAAAGTGTGGGCAGCAAACAAATACAAACTAGTAAAAATGAAGCCCAAAATTTACCATAAATAATGCTCGATTCCTTGAGTGGTTTTGTGCTGAGCATTTCAATGGTACCGCTTTTAAATTCGTCGGCAAATGTGCGCATGGTAATAGCGGGGATAAGGAAAATAATAATCCAGGGTGCAAAGGAAAAAAACTTTTCCATACTAGCGTAACCAAAATCAAACATATTGGTATCCGGCAGTACCCACATAAATAATCCACAAATTAATATGAATAAAATGATAACGATGTAGCCCACCAACGAGCTGAAAAATGACCGGATTTCTTTTAGTAAAATACTCCTCATAATACCTTAAATAAAGGAGCGCAAATGTAATGCACTTTTCAAGAAAAGGACTTTTGAGGTTGTGAAAATGACCGAAAGGTGTAGAAAGATTTAGAGTCCTTGTTTTGAAAATAAGAAATACTAAAGCAATCCATTCGGCACATCCGCAACAATTATTTTTTCCTTCATTTTTATTTCAATAATTAGTTCTTCATTGGCGGGTATCAGCAATTCATTCTCGGCACCATCGTTTATTATAAAGAGCGGATTGGTTTTTGGATTCAGAATATTATCAATTATACCAACCATTTTTTCTTTATCATAAAGCATAAAACCGATGTAACTATCAGCTACTTTTTTTACAACAACTTTATCAACCAATACATTGGGCGATAGGAACACATTTTTTTGTACAATTTGCTGTGCCGCTTCGGGCGAGTTTATTTCCTCTAGTTTTACTAGGCAGCTTGTTTCGCTATGTGGTTTTATTTTTTCGATAAAAAAAGGAATGTGACTATCTGACAAAAGCTCAATCATGAGCGCGTCCCAAGTCTCAAAACTTGTTTCGCTCATTAAGTTGTGCTCAAAAATCACCTCGCCTTTTACGCCATGTGCGCTCAGTATTTTTCCAATTAATTCCACCTAGTATTTTTATTTTATACTTTTAATAGCCGCCATGTATTTTTTCAATTCATCGCGCACACGGGGTGCTAAGAAAAATAGACCCACCATATTGGGCACCATCATAGCGAAAATCATAGCATCAGAAAAATCAATGACAGCACCTAGCGAAGCCGCCGCACCAACAATTACAAAAATGCAAAACAATCCTTTATAAACATACTCGGCCGTTTTGCTACGTCCAAATAAATACGTCCAAGCTTGATAGCCATAGTAAGACCAAGAAATCATGGTGCTAAAAGCAAATAAAATAACCGCCACGGCAAGCACCCACGGAAACCACGAAATGTTACTAGCAAATGCCGCCGAAGTAGCCGTAACGCCATCGGGCAATGCCTGACCGTACGCCATAGAAAAATCGTTGGCATTGGCGCTACTAATAATTAAAACAAGAGCCGTCATGGTACACACAATTACGGTGTCAATAAAAGGTTCGAGCAAAGCCACCAAGCCTTCGCTGGCCGCGAATTGAGTTTTTACCGCAGCATGGGCAATACTTGCCGATCCAATACCAGCTTCATTACTAAATGCTGCGCGCCGAAAACCTTGAATTAGCACACCAACAAATCCACCACTTATTGCAATGGGTGAAAACGCGCCACTCATAATTTCGCCAAAGGCCCAACCTATATCACCAAAGTGCATACCCAAAATGATGAGCGAAACCAGCACATAAATCCCCACCATAAAGGGTACAATTTTATCGGTCACCTGCGCTATGGATTTTATACCGCCTATAATTACAATGCCTACTAGCACCGCCATCACCAATCCAAACGCCCAACCATAACCTGTTACATCAATATTAATTGAGGTCATTTGGTTTTCAAACATTTTGTATGCTTGGTTACTCTGAAACATATTGCCACCGCCAAAACTGCCGCCAATACACATAACAGCAAATACGCCTGCTAGGATTTTGCCCAACGTGCCTGCTTTAAATTCTTTTAATCCTTTGGATAAATAATACATAGGGCCACCATATACCGTTCCGTCTGCGCCAATTTCGCGGTACTTTACGCCAAGGGTACATTCTACAAATTTTGAACTCATGCCAATTAATCCCGCCACTATCATCCAAAAAGTAGCACCTGGACCACCTATAGAAATTGCCACTGCAACACCCGCAATATTGCCCAAACCAACCGTAGCCGAAAGAGCGGCAGTCAATGCTTGGAAATGCGACACCTCGCCCTCATGACCTTCTACCCGAATGGTGTCGGGGTTATCACCTTCTGCATCCAATGAAACAGACCTTGATGCCTCCACTTTATGATTTTTTTCTATGTCATCATATTTTCCTCTTACAATATTTACCGAAGTGCGAAAGCCTGTAATATTTATAAATTTGAAATAAACAGTAAAAAAAACGGCGCTGACAACAAGCACAATTACCACCCACGGCACGCCTACACCATTCCCGAAAGGTATTTCTTTGAAAATAAAAGCAACAAACCAGCCTGTATAATTGGCAAAAACTTCGTTTATTTTTTCGTCAATGCCTTGGGCAAATGCCGGCGTTATAAAAAGGAGGAGGGTGAATAGACTAAGGAGTTTTTTCATATTGGGCATAAATATAACCCACTATTTTTTTCTGCGAAATTTTGGTATCCACAATGGGTGAGGGTTTTTTCCACGAAGGGCATGGTATAGTTTTTTTATAAAAATCATTTACTACACCGCGAAACATCGTACTGCACCGAAAAATGTTACTTATAAAATCCCGCTACAAGGGATTGTATAACAATCAATCTGCACAGCTATTTTGATAAAATGTTTACTATTATACTATCTTCGGGCGCAGT
>JBBSPP010000205.1:0-5955 GCA_038258625.1 Chitinophagales bacterium | reverse complement strand
CTCGCAAAGTCTTGAAAATCATTTTTACTCCTCTAATTCCTTTCGATCGATTCTTTTATAAATTTTTTTGGCTGTGGGTTGATTCAACACAACACAAATATATGTAGAATACCCCCAAAAAACCATCCAAAAAACCACCCCCACCCAAAACCAACTGCACAAAGCCATACAAGCATTTTTGGCCATAGTACATTTTGGATATAGCATGTTATTTTATGCTATTATGTAGTCAATCCTATACACAGAATGTACTATCCTTTTTTACCCAATTTTCCGCTCCCACTCCGCTATTTCCTCGTCCGTCATATTTTTTAGCTTTTCCATGAGGCGGGATGTGGTGCGGGGCGCTATTTTGTTGAGGTGGTGGGCGGGTGGTATGGCTTCACTTCGGGAAAACATCTTGAACGGCAGGCAAAAAAAATCCCGTCTCTACAAAATGTAAAGACGGGATTATTATTTTAAAAAAAAAGCGAAGTACTAACTACTAAATACCCACTACTCGCTACTCACTACTGAATTAAGCCTCTTCTTTCAACGCTTTAATTTTCGCTTCTTTATCTTCTTCTTTGGCTAGTTTGTCGCTTTTATCAAGGTCAACCAATACAGGTGCCGCCACAAAAACCGACGAATAGGTACCCGTTATAACACCTATCATCATGGCAAAAGAGAAGCCACGAGTAACCTCACCACCAAAAATAAACAATACCAATAGGGTAAGGAAAACCGTAAGCGAAGTCATAATAGTACGGCTCATGGTATCGTTAATTGCGGCGTTGATAACTTCGGTTTTGCTGCTACCGGGTCGTTTGCGGAAATACTCACGGATCCGATCAAACACAACCACGGTATCATTCATCGAGAAACCAATTACGGTCAGTATTGCTGCAATAAAATGTTGGTCAATCTCCATAGCAAATGGTACAATGCCTTTGAAGAAAGAGAACACCGCTAGGGTAACCAATACATCGTGCATCAACGCTATGATAGTACCCAAGGAGTACTGCCAACGGCGGAAGCGCAAGAAAATGTACATCATAATTAATAAAAGCGCAATAACGGTGGCGTAGATAGCACCTTTTTTCAAATCATCAGATATGGTAGGTAGTACCGTTTGAGAGCTAAGTATTACATCGCTATCAAATTTTTCAAAGCTTGTATTGTTAGCCAAATAACCACCATCTTGTAGGCCTTTGTATAGGTTTTGTTTTACCTCTTTCTCTACAGCACGGTTAGGGTCTGGGTCGGTAATTTTGTAGGCTGTGGTAATGTTTACTTGGTTGGCAGTACCAATTGTTTTTACAATAGGAAACTCACCACCAAAATTATCTTGCAAATCTTTACGAATGTCTTGTGTTTTCACCGCTTTATCTAACCGGATTGTATAAGACCTACCACCCGAAAACTCAACACCATAATCAAACCCATTGACAATAGCGCCAATACCAAGCAACACCACCACACCAGAAATGATGTAGGCTTTTTTGCGCCACTCAATAAATTTGAAGTGCGATGTTTTAAACATTCGGCGGCTCAGCTTGGTAAAGTAATTGAAGTGACGGCCTTTTTGCATCCAAATATCGGTAATTAAACGAGATACCATGATACCGCAAAACAATGAAAGTAGGATACCCAAAATTTGCGTAGTAGCAAAGCCAAGTACAGGCCCAAGACCAAATATGAATAGGATAACCGCCGTCATTAATACTGTAATGTGACCATCCAGTACAGGCGCATAGCTTCGTTTGTAGCCTTCTTCTACGGCTTCGGCATAGCCTTTGCCAAAGTCTAATTCTTCTTTTATACGTTCAAAAATAATTACGTTGGTATCTACCGCCATACCAATGGTTAGTACCAAGCCGGCAATACCCGCCGCAGTAAGCGATGCGCCCAAGGCACTTAATACACCTACCGTAAATAGTAAGTTCAAAATCAACGCAATATTGGCAACCCAACCACCAGTGTTGTAGTAAAGCAACATTAATATAAAAATGATAAGGAATGAAATACCAAAAGATAATTTACCACCTTGCACGGCTTCTTTACCCAAGGTTGGCCCTACCACTTGCTCTTGTACAATGCGCGCAGGCGCAGCCAATTTACCAGTTTTTAGTACGTTGGAAACATCGCGTGCTTCTTCTATCCCAAAAGAACCGGATATACTACTCCGACCACCTTCAATTTTCTCGCTAGGCGCTGGTGCAGAATAAACTACGTCATCTAGTATAATTGCAATGGGGCGGCCTACGTTTTTCTCGGTAAGTTTTGCCCATTTCACAGCGCCTTTGCTGTTCATGCTCATCAAAATTTCAGGGTTGCCATTTTGGTCAAAATCACTTCGCGCTGATGCTATGGCATCTCCATCAAGGGGTGCATTATCATTATTAGGCGATTGTTTGCGAATGGCATATAGTATGCTAATATTTTCTTCAAGCAACGATTTATCTGGCTGACCATAATAGAATTTCAAATCTCTTGGAAACTCTCTTTTCACCACGTCCAAATTCAATAATCTATTCAGTGCAGGTGTATCAGCATTGCTTACATACGAAATGCGGCACTCATTAAATAATTTGCCTGTTTCAGGGTTTTGTCGTGCTTCAAACCCGCCAATTAAATAAATACGGAGTGGATTTTCTTTTTGCGCTTTTGCTCGTTGCTCTTCTTTGCTTAGGTTGGCAAAGCCAGCAGTATCCAATCCGTCATCAGTATCATCGCCCAAAAGATCTGTTAGGCTTTTACCATCTTTGGCTGTATCGCCAGCTGTTTTTTTGGTAGTAGTAGCAAGTGTTTTAGTTGTATCAGCTTCTACTTTTACTGTTTTACCGCCTGATGCATTATACATTTTTAATGCTTTATCTGCATCAATAATATTTTGTCCAATTTCATGAATGGCGTAGGTTTCCCAAAACTCAAGATTAGCAGTTGACTGCAAGTATTTTCGTACTTTCTCGGGGTTTTGTACACCCGCCAATTCTACTGTAATGATGCCCTTATCTTTCTCGGCATTAATAGTAGGTTGGCTTACACCAAATTTATCAATCCGTTTGCTTATTACATTGGTAGTACGTTCAAAAGCATCGTTGGCCTCGCGGCGCATCATGCTAATTATTTCTTTGTTTGACGAGCTAAAGCTTAAATTTTCCGTTGTGTTTTTTACAAACATAGGCGCCAATCGGGCACCCGGGTTTAACTCATTAAATGCTTGCTCAAACAGGGTAATAAAATCCGCACTGCTATTTGCTTTTTTTGAGTTAGCCTTTGCAATTGCTGCATTCAGGGTTGGGTCTTTAGGGTTGTTGCTTAGTTTGCGCACCAATTCGTCAATACCAACTTCGAGTACCACGTTCATACCACCTTGCAAATCCAGCCCAAGGTTTAGCTCCTGCGCTTTACATTTTTGGTACGTCGTGCCCAATAGTGGGTACACCTCCTGGGTTTGCTGGCTATCCAGCATGTAGCGGGTTTTGTCTAGCACGGCGTAGGCCAGTGCATCACCGCTTAGTTCGGGATTTTCTTTTTTAATTTGGGTTTGTGCTTTGGCTTTGATTTTGTTTTCAAAGTTTCGGGTCACCATCGTAAAAGATAGTTGGTAAAGCGAAATAAGTATCAATGCTATGGTAAAAAACCATACTAATCCTTTTAATTTCATGCGTTTTAGGGTTTGTTAAAATCTTAAATTTAGCGTGCGAATATACGCTATCTAGCCAAAAAAAGGGAAATTGGGTATAAATATATAAATTCCTTAAAACATGCTGCTGAAGTGCTTATTTTACTACAATGCCATCTATTTTTTCGCCACAGCCATTGAGTATTTTTCCGTTTTCGCCAAATATAATTTGTCGCTTATTTTCCACCGTTATTTTTCCACCCTTGGGCAAATACACGGGGCAATTTATAAGGAGCCGCCCGCGCCGTCGCAGTTTCAGGTCTTGCAAAAGCACCATCGCTTCGCCTGGGGGGGCTGTACATTCGGTGGTTTTTTTTATTATACGCACACTTTTATTTTCAATGGGTGGCAGGTCTGTTTCCCAAAGTCCGCGCCCATACGTAGCGGCCAGCAGTTTACCTCGGCAATAATTTATATTCAATTCGCCAAAAATAACGGGTGGCATATTTGTATTAAACCGTTGCCATTTGTAGCCGCTGCCTCGTTTATAATATACGCCTTGGTCTGTGGCGGCAAAAATAGCTTCGGTGCTACCTTGGTAAAAAATAATATCTTGAATGCAAAAAATGGGCAGACCGTTCGAGGCATTTTGCCATGTAGCCCCGCCGTCGGTGGTTTCTATTACTTGGCTTGTTGTTTTGCATAAATCATCGTAAGCGCCCATATATCCAAAGCCAACCCAAACCCGATCTGCATCATAGGGCGAAATACAAATACTCATGATTCGATCTGTTTTTTTGCCACCATCTACTATAAGTTTATCATTTAATTTTTCCCATGTTTTACCGCCATCGGTTGTTTTTACAAGGTCGCCCCAGCGGCCACTCATATATATAATGTTGGGGTCGGTTTCGCTTACGGCTATTGCATGTGCTTGGTGGGCAAGGGGCGTTTTGTGTTCAATCCATGTTTTGCTACCTTTTTGCAAATAAAATAATGATTGCGAAGCAAAAAACAAATCGCCATTTGTATGAGATACCAAGGTTTTACGCTGATTGGCCTTATCCTCTGCTGCCAGTCCCATACTTTTTGTAAAAGGCACAATATCATTATCAGTGGTTACTAATGCCCGGCTATTATATTGCCCATAAGCTCGTCCAACGCTTGTTTTGGAGTACGCCACATCGTAACCGTCGCCGCGCACACTGTGGATCCATTTTTTGGTATTGGGCAAGTAAGTAATTATAGAATTGTCCTGCGAGCCGGCACTAACAGCACCCGTAAATTCGGAGGAACCCATCCCGTAAAACTGAGTTAATTGGACATTTGTGCCGTTCAAATTTACCCAACTGCTACCCCCATTATCCGAAAAAGATAAGCCGCCATCTGTGCCTATATATAAATGATCGCCCGTGCCATCAGCCGAGTGTTTGGTAATAATCATAGAGCGCACATCCACATGCGGAATATTGTCGTAGCCCAGGCTATACCCAAAAAGATCTTGATACGTATCGCCGCCATTGGTTGATTTTGCTAGTTGTACTTTGGTGAGGTATCTAATATTGGAGTTTTTATTATTAATTAAAAAACCCGAAAACCAATTTAACCGGCTAGATAAATTACCTGCGTTGGGCACATTATAATTTACAACTTCATTTTTCAAAAAGTCATACTCATACACAAACGTCTCTGGCGAATTATAATGACAAGCCGAGATTAATAAAATATTGTTCTTAAAGGCCTGCACTTGAATGGCCTCAAAACCATTGCCACTTTTAGCCGAACTATGCGCTGCGCTAAGTTTGGGCGTAATTTCGGTCATTGTATTGGTGGCCATATCGAGCACAAATACTTTGGCAAATTCATTGCCACCCGTTGGTACATAACGGTTGCAGGTGGCTATGTAAAGTTTATTTTGTGTAGGTTCATAATAGTAGTAACCAATTTTGCGATTTTTAAAGGCCTGACCAGCTATTACTTCTTGCTCATCAAGGAGGGCTACCCAAGTTTCGCCTGCATCTTTTGATATTATTATATTGTGCTCACTTTGAGCAAAAATAAAATTTTTGTACTGACTCAAACTTTTATATATATCACTAAAGATTCCGTCGCCTATAATTTTTTTTCGTTGCCACGTTTGCCCACCGTCAGCCGATTTGAAAATGCCAAAATTGGGTTTGCTATACCAGTCATCAGCACTGCCAGTGGCGATTAATAATTGGTGGGGCGAAGTGGTATAATCTACAATCAAATCGGAAATACCTACAATGGGCAGCGCATGATTATCGGTAAGGTATTGCCAACTTTTGCCCCTACTGGTAGTGTGCATTAGAGCGCCTGTAGGGCTG
>JBBSPP010000204.1:0-5959 GCA_038258625.1 Chitinophagales bacterium | reverse complement strand
CCTACGCCTTTGGCCAATTACGAATTTAGTATTAATAATGGAGCCACCTTCCAAGCGGGTGCCACTTTTACTAATTTGGCTGGTAATGTTTACCCGGTAGTCGCACGCTTAATTAGTAGCGGATGCGTTTCGGAAGCTACCAATGTAAATGTATCCGTACCAAATGCAATGAACCCTACGGTGAATCATACTTTCCCTACTACTTGTAGCCCAGCCAATGGCACCATTACTTTTGTAGGACCAACGCCTACTGCCAATTATCAATTTAGTATTAATAATGGCGCAACCTACCAAGCCAGTCCAAACTTTACGGGCTTATCAGGCGGCATATATAATGCGATGGTTAAATTAACTAGCACAGGTTGTGCATCGGTTGCACAAACTATTTATTTGATTAATCCGCTTATACCTGTGCCTACAGCAACGGTAACCAACAAAACTTCTTGCGCGGTGGATAATGGTGCTATTGTGGTAAACAGCCCAACACCTTTGAGCAATTATCAGTTTAGTAAAAACAATGGACTCACATTCCAAGTGTCTAATACATTTACAGGCTTGGCCGATGGCTATTATGCTGTGTTGGCAAAAGAAATAAGCACAGGTTGTATTTCTGAATCTTTCAACGCTAGCTTAACGCGCCCTGCTGATTTGGCGATTCCTACTGCAACAGCATCTTTTGTTTCTAACTGCCCAGCACCTTATGGCGAAATTTTAGTAACGTCTCCATTACCAGCTGCTAACTATCAGTATAGTGTAGATAATGGCGCCACCTTTGGTAATACTAATTCGATCTCCAATCTAGTAGTAGGTCAACCATATTATGTGGTGGCTAAGCTCAAAAGCAACGGTTGTGTGTCTCCGTCATTTTTGGTAGAAATACCCAAAGCAAAAGTTACGGGTGCGGGCGATGACATTAATGTGTGTATTAATAATAACGTAAATATGTCTGCCACGGGGAGTGGAACATGGAGCCAAGTAGGCAGCACGCCTTCTGTGCTAACCATTGCCAACCCGAGTATCCCAACTACAAATGTTACAGGGTTAACGGCAGCTGGTATTTACAAAATGCTCTATACATTTTCGGGCGGTTGCATTACCGATACGGTGAATGTAACCGTTACAAATTGTGACCTTGACAAAAAAGCCTACAACAGCGCGGGTGGTGTAATGACATCAGCCAAGTTTGGCGATACCATACAATATGTGGTACAATTTAGCGGCCCGGCCACACAAGCTTTAATTACACTGGCTGATACCATGAGTAAAAACCAAGCCTATATCCCAAATTCAGTTTCGGCAGAAGGTTGGAGCCTTGGCGGTGGTGGTTCTGCTGCTTGGTTTAATAACGATAATATTTCTATGGCAACGCTGAGTACTTTAGCGCCCGCTTCGGGCTTGGGTACGGTGCCAATTTTTGGTGCTAATATTTTACAAGCGGCTAATACGGTGAATTTTCCGGCCTCGGCATCTATCCAATTATCTGGTGGGGGTGATGGAATGCAACCAATTTATTGGACGACTACAAGCGGACAGGATAAAGTGATGATGATGAATCATCACTTGGCACCTACTTTCCAATGTTGGAATTTGACCACCAATAGCAATTGCCTCAGCGATTTGAATGCACTGAGTTCGTTGGCAAATTATACCTATACCAAAGGTGCTGCGCACAGTATAACTGCTAATAATAAAGTATATTTTGTTGCCCATAAAACAATAAACGGCTTAGTGGAAAATGTACTTAATTGTATTGACCTGAATCCTTCGGGCAATCCTATTTACTGTGCGGGTGGCTACCCGAAATTATTGGAAGGATTGACAATACCGGCTGTCGGCGAGTCTGCTGCTGCGGCTTTTCCTGGCGCTAGTGCACCCATCTACGATGCTAGTAGCAATCGGTTGTATTTTACTTCTTACAGAAGCGATTCTGTCTTTTTAAATTATCTCGATATTGCCACCAATACATTGGCAGCACCGGCATTCGTAGCATTTAATAATTCTAGTTATAAGGGTTATAATGTTCCTGGTTCATATCCAGTATATAATACCGCTGGGGCCCGTCCATTGCCCGCCGGCAATAATAAGGTGGCGCTACCTGCTGGATGGTTGAACGCTATGCGTTGCGTAGAGGTAAGCACTTGGCCCATCCTCAAAGATTGTAACGGTAGTAGCACATTATCTTCTTATGGTACAAATAATAATAATATAAATGCCAGTCAGATTTCGCCCTTGCTCAGTACCTCGGGCGTGATAAACGGATTTTGCGATGTGTTGGGTAACTGTTACAATATGAATGGTGTTTCGGTACCCAAACCTTCGGGCTATACTGTAAGCGATGCGATTCAATTTGCGCTTATTTCGGGTACCACTGTTATTACTCAAACGGGTGGTACCTATGCTTGGGCATTATCGGGAACAGGTAACTCGCGCGCGCATTGTTATGATTTTGCTACCAATACCAATTGTGGTATTACGCCTAACCTTGTACCAATACAAGATTATCAAGGCGATTGGAAAATCCCTGGCAAGTGTTTTGGTTGGTACGGCAATGCCGCCATCCTTTGGCAGTTTGGTATAGAGCCAGGCAAAGGAATAGTGCAAAACTCCGCCTTGTGTAATGACGCCAAAGTTGATTTTACCAATGTGGTAAATAATCCAGGCTCGGTTTTCTGTTATGACCAAAGCGGTACCTTGGCTTGGGATTCTTTACAAATATTTGGCCTGCCCGAGTTGCATACTGCGGGTGTACTTTCTATATTAGATACGCTGGATAATGTAATTACAACCTTTGTAATACCAGCCGATGCACAAAAAATGACAGCCAATATTTCGACTGTTCCTTATGCTACCTATCCTAAATTTAAATACAAAGTGTTTATAGGCGGTATTACTTCTACGGGTTCTACCAATGTAGTGGGTAAAATTTTCTACTCAAATACAAGCAATACCCTACAACAAATTTGCTACAAATCAGTCGTAAACGATTGTATAGCGGGTACAGGCGTTACGAATAAAGTAGCGGCAAGCGGAGGCTTTTTGGCACCGCCAGATAGTACGAGTTTGAATATGCTAAAACCAAATGGTGGTGCTGATCGAACTACAGCTTGCGTGGCATCCTTCCCGGGTGGTACGGTTACGATGGCGGCTGTTCCGTTAGACTCTGCCCGTTGGGTAGCCCAAGCTGGTAACCCGGGTACAGCTACCATTACAGATTCTAGCTTGGCAACCACTACTATTACAAACTTTAGTGCCGGTGGCGATTATTTCTTCCTTTGGCAGTTAGGTAATGGATGTATTGATACGGTAAAAGTGACCGTACTATTTTCTAATGCTGGTGCGGATCAAAGTATAACTTGCTATATAGGTGATACCGCAACAATGACAGCTACAGGAACTGGTATTTGGACTTTAGGTGCGGCTAGTGCAGGTACTGCAACTATTACCACAACTAGTAACCCAACCACTACAGTAACAGGCTTTTCTGATTCGGGAGCTTATTATATGATTTGGACGGATGCAACAACTGGATGTATTGATACCGCATTAATTACAGCCAGTGGTAATTGTGTAGAAATTTGCAACGACAGCATAGATAATGACGGCGACGGCGCCATAGATTGTGCGGATACAGATTGTAATCCATTTGCCAATTACTTTAGTAACCCAAGTATGGAAACCTATACGCAATGTCCCAACTTAAGTACTCAAGGTACAATTGCTTATGCTACTAATTGGACTACGACATTGCCTCCTCCAGGGACAGGCGGTCAACTTATGGTAAATAAGCCAGGTTGTGTATCGCCACGGCCAGCCGCTTCTTGGGCAGCATCTACCAATTTGAATGGTGGGTCTGATGGTGCTGCATGGCTTGGTATGCATGTAGGCGAAGATGTCCAAAACACACTTACCCAACCATTGTCACCAGGTACTTATACATTTACCTTTAAAGCAGGGTATGTAGTTAATAGCCCTTATACTGCGGGCGGTAGTTTTAATTTTTATGGTGTCGAAGTAGGAAATCCAAATTTTTCTACGGCCAATTTAATTGCCAATTCGGGTAATGTAACCAATCAGCTTACAACTACGAATCCTAACTGGCAAACCTATACGGTGAGCTTTACAAGCACCAAAACATTTGACAGAATATTTATGGTTGCGCGTAGCCTTAACAATGGATCTACGGTTAATTCTTATATGTATTTTGATGAGTTTGCTGTATCTACTTTTATACCGAATCTTACAATAGCGGGCAACTGTCAGCTTGAGATGGATAGCTTGCACCCAGCCCTTGCATCCTATAATATTTTTAAAGATGGTATTTTGTATCAAAATGCCGCAACACCTTTATTAGCCAATCCGCCGTCAGGAGTTTACACCGTTCAAGGTGTAACAGCTGGTGGTTGTGTAACGCCTTTGTCTGCGCCATTAAATTTCTTAAACGCAAGTGCTGGCCCAGATACCACAATTTGTACAGGTCTACCTGCTACTATGGCGGCAAGTGCTGTAACGGGTGGTTCTTGGTTGGCCGATACTAATAACCCAGCCACCACTACTTTTGTAAGTAGCACAAGCCCAACTACGGTTATTAATGGTTTTTCTGTAATCGGTACGTATAACTTTTATTGGGGAACGGTTGCTTGTAAAGATACCATAGCTGTTACAGTTGGTTCTTGCCCTACCTCCGATTCAGTTTACATTTCCCCACCATGTGCTACTTGTGCTACACCGCCCATTTGCCCAACGGCCAATGATTTACCAGCAGGGCCCGGTGCTATAACTTATACCTCTTGTGGTTTGAGTCCGAGTACTATGGGTACACAGGTATTGAACCCATCTACTGGATGTATCGTGTTTACAGGAAACGGAACGCAAGGACCAAACGACACAATTACCACTTGTACGGTAGCTTGTAAAAATGGTGTTTGTGATACGACGTATATTAAAATACTACCTACTACTGTAATATCTTGTACTGGCGTAAAAGAGTGGCGCGAAACCTTTGGAAGTACTACCACTAATTTACCCACGGCAACAAGTACGGCCGATGGTAATTGGATAAGTACTGCTTGTTTAAATGGTCAAGTTGTTTCAACTAGCCCAGGAATTACCGCTGATGTTAACCTTGATGGCGATACAGGTTCTCACTTCTTGTTCCATTATACAGGAGCATGTGCTGGCTATGTGGCTGGTCAGGCTGTATGGAAAAATGTGCCAACGCTAAGTGTAGAAGCTGGTTCAACTTATGAGTTTAGCTATTATACGGCCAATCAAATAAATGTGAATCCGCCTACTTTGAGCCAAGTGGTGATTCCTGCTACCGGAACAGTTACAGTTTTGTCTACCGTGAATACTGCTTATGGTGCAGTCAATACTTGGATAAAACGTTCAATCGTATTTACAGTTTCAACGAATACGAATGTTCTTTTACGAATTAATAATGCAAATATTAATTCTTCTGGGAACGATTACGGAATTGACAATATTGTTCTACGTAGCATTTGTCCGACACCCGATTCAATTTATGCAACACCAGCTTGTCCTACATGTCCAACACCGCCAATTTGCCCAACAGCAAATGATTTACCAGCGGGTGCAGGTGCGGTTACGTATTCAAATTGTGGTCTTAGTCCTACAGGTTTTGGTACGCAAACAATCAACCCAACAACAGGTTGTGTAGTATTCACTGGCAACGGCGCGCAAGGACCAAATGATACAGTTACGACTTGTGTGGTAGCTTGTAAAAACGGAATTTGTGATACTACGATTGTGAAGTTTGTACCACCGGTAACGCCTGATACGTTGTACAATACACCACCATGTGCTACTTGTCCAAGTACGCCTGTTTGCCCAACAGCCAATGATTTACCAGCGGGCGCTGGTGCAATTACATATGCAAGTTGTGGCTTGACGCCAACAGGTTTTGGTACACAAACAGTGTACGCAACGACAGGTTGTATTG
>JBBSPP010000203.1:0-5961 GCA_038258625.1 Chitinophagales bacterium | reverse complement strand
AGCAAAACAATATTACAACTTACCAATATGGCGGCGATGCGCGCTTTGCCTATTGCGAATTAAATAAACATCAGATAGACGAGATAGCAAAAAAACATTGGGTACGCTATATCGAAATTATTGATGAGCCTGGCCGACCAGAATCTACCGAAGGCCGCACTCTCCAAAAAGCGAATGTTATAAACAACCATCTTAGCAACGGCCTGCGCTATGACGCAAGTGGTGTAAAAATGTTGGTGCGCGATGATGGATTGGTGGGGCCGCATATTGATTTTGAAGGCCGCCTTTTCAACCTCACCTCCAATAACAATGGCACGCACGGAGATGGTGTGGCGGGCTGCATGGGCGCAGCGGGTAATATTGACCCGAGTATAGCCGGTGGTGCTTCGGGTGCCGATATTTTTGTAACACAGTACATTGCTAATTTTCAGGATACAACTTTGGGCTTGCACCAGATTGATAGTGTAATGATCACCAATTCCTCGTACAGTAACGGCTGTAATGCAGGCTATACCACCACTACACAAACAGTGGATAAGCAAATATTTGACAACCAAACTCTCATGCACGTATTCAGTGCGGGGAATGATAACCCAAATAATTGCGGCTATGGTGCTGGTAGTCAATGGGGTAATATTACCGGCGGTCATAAAATGGGAAAAAATGTAATTACCGTAGCCAACCTTATGAATGATGGCAGCTTGGCAAACTCTAGCAGCCGCGGGCCTGCGCATGACGGGCGCATTAAGCCCGATATGGCAGCACATGGTAACGGTCAAATGTCAACCAACCCCAATAATGAGTATTGGGCTTTTAGTGGCACCTCGGCGGCGGCGCCAAGCTTGGCTGGCAATTTAGGCCAATTACTACAAGCTTACCGAGCTTTAAATAATGGCAATAATCCAAACTCGGCTTTATTAAAAGCAGCAGCTATGAACTCCGCCACCGACCTTGGTAACGCGGGGCCCGATTTTAGGTACGGATACGGCCTTATTAATACAGCGCGTGCTTTTGATATAATTGCAAATAATCAATATCTTTTTGCTACCATTAGCCAAAACGGAACTAATAACCATACTGTAAATGTACCCGCAGGTACAGGCCAATTACGAATCATGCTATACTGGCATGACCCCGAAGGCACCGTAAGTACTAACAAAGCATTGGTAAATGATTTGGATATGACCGTGAATACTACCTTGCTACCCTTGGTGCTAAATGCTGCACCCAACGCTACTACCCTCAATAGCCCAGCCATTCCAGGTGTAGATCATTTAAATAATATGGAGCAGGTAGTGGTAAATAATCCTACCGCAGGTAATTATGCAGTACAAATAAATGGTTTCCAAATACCCTCTGGCCCGCAAGAATATGTGCTGGTTTATACATTTATAGAAGATGCTATAAAGGTAACCTACCCCCTCGGTAGAGAATCTTTGATACCCGGCAATACTGAAATTATACATTGGGATGCTTATGGCAATACGGGAAATTTTACTATTGAATATAGTGCCAACAACGGTAATAGCTGGTCTCCCATTGGCACAGCACCATCTGACGACCGCAATTTTTCTTGGACCGTCCCCGTGGGCAATACCAGCGAAGGACTAGTGCGCGTAACGCGCGGCACACAAACTGACTTGAGTGATGAACCCTTTAATGTGTTTCCTATACCTGTTTTTACTATTGCATTAAAAGATTCCAACTCAGTAGATGTAAACTGGGCGGCCATACCTACCGCTACCAAATATTATATATGGCGGCTAGGTACTAAATACATGCAAATAATTGACTCGGCCACCACCAACCAATATGTGCTTAGCGGCCTGCAAGCGGGCGATAATCTTTGGCTGAGTGTATCAGCTAGCACGGCTCTTATTACTGGCCAACGTGCTAATGCCGAAAATTACTTTTTCAATCCAGCAGCATCATGCACCGGTTGTATAAATAGTATAAAATCATTTCCCCACAAAGAAAGTTTTGAAAATGGATTCGGATTATTTTGCCAAAGCACCACAGACGATATTGACTTTTCGCTCAATAGCGGTAGCACACCCTCTAACGGTACAGGTCCAAGTGGAGCTTCAGACGGTGTTCAGTATATCTACCTTGAAGCATCTACCCCCAACAATCCTGGCAAAGATGGTATTTTGGGTAGCCCATGTTACGATTTGAGCAATGCGCTTTCAGCACAATTAAAATTTGATTATCACATGTACGGCATTACCATTGCCACACTGAGTATTGAGGTATCAACCGATGGTGGTCAAACATATTCTCCCACTCCGGTGTGGGCCTTATCTGGCGATCAGGGCGACCAATGGTTTACAGATTCTGTTGATTTTAGTGCTTATAATAATAGCCAATTAAGTTATCGTTTTGTAGCTACAACAGGCACAACCGCCATATCTGATATTGCCATTGACAACGTTATTTTTGATGCCAACTTCACACCCATTGGGCTAAATGTATATAACCGCGCCAAAACTTATAGCATAAACCCCAACCCTTCGGATGGTATTTTTTACCTCAATACAACCGAGCATTTAAAAAGCATACAGGTGCTAAATTCGTTTGGGCAAAAAGTAAAAGACATACCCGTGAGCAATAACAATACCCGCAGCTTTAGCCTAAAAGGAAATGCGCCTGGTATGTATTTTGTAGTCCTGCGCGATGATAATAATCAGTACCACCGCTTAAAAGTTTCGTTGTACTAGAGTATCATTTTTAGCTATGATTTATAAAATCCATTGCGCTTTGGCGTGATGGATTTTTTTTGCCCCTCATACTTTATAAACCAAATACAACGCGCCACTAGCAAACGCTACAATATTTTTACCGAGGCTAGTTATACCGCTTGGGTGGTGAAGCGGGTGAAATAAGGATAATTGTATAAATAAAACGAGTAGATAAAAAATCTATTAGAATTTACCTAAACGATTCTTCATTCCGAAGGAATCAAATACAATTCTTTGTACAATAAAAGCAGAGTGCCTCCGTTATACTAGCCTAAACAAACAAAAATGAAAAATTGCATCCCTTTCCTCGTTTTACTATTCCTAGTTTTTTCTTGTAAAAAAGACAAAGAAATTATTAATGACCTTGAACCAAACCCATCGAGCACAACAGCCTCCGATTATTTTCAGTTGAAAATAGGCAACTATTGGGTATATGAAACTACACAATTTAATAACAAGAGTATTGACAGCAGCATTGTAAGCCGAGATACGGTGATAAGAAACCAAACGTACTTCGTGATAGAGGGGCACGACTTAGTAGGTAGTTGGAATATCTTGAATATTTTCAGAGACTCTAGCAATTACATTGTTGATCAAAATGGCTTTATCTTTTTTGCATTAAATAATTTTGAAGATACCCTTGCCAGAATTTACATTCCTACCGGCACCTCAGATACACTAGTTTCTATACATTACAAAATGATTTCATTTCCTACAACCATTACGGTACCCGCTGGTGCGTTTGATAGCCTCTTAAATTACAGAGGGGAGATTTTTAACCACAGCAATCAAAACATTCAGTACACCAATTATTATTACAGAAAAAATATAGGCTTAATAGAGTCTAACGTCCCATTTTTTGCCAGCCCTGACCGTATAGAAAAGAAACTACTGCGATACAAAATAAATTAAATAAGGCTTGTATATTTCTAGCCAATAGGTATTTAAACATAAAAATTGTAACCGCTTGGAAAAACTGCTTGTTGCCAGCAGCCACCCAAAGGTCAACACAATCTTAATGCCCCTCCTTTTTAATCATAAAAAAAAGACGCAGAAAGTATTTCCCGCGCCTTTTAAAAATTACAACCTAAGCAATCTACCGCACCAAAAACTTTAGTGCTTCATTGTGTGTGCCAATTTCTAGCATCAAAAAATAACTCCCCGCAGGTAAGTTTAAATTATCAAATGTGTAAACACCATTGCTTGGTAGCACAAATGACTGTTGCAAAAAAGTAATTCCGCCTGCATTTATTATGCGGGCATTTATTTTTTGTTCGGTGCTTTCAGGTCGTTTTATGCTTAGCTGTTTGCCGTTGCTTGGGTTCGGAAAAATGGTGGTGGTGCTTTGGCCCGTGCTATTTATTAATACGGTGCGCACATCGCTGTAAGCAAAATTTCCGTCCAAATCAGTATTGCGGAGGCGGTAATATAGTAGCCCGAGGCCGGGATTTTCATCAAGGTATTTATATTCTTTTTTCTCGGTGCTGTTTGGTGCGCTTGGGGTTACTTGGCCTATTTTTTTCCAACTTGTGCCGTTGGTGCTGCGCTCCAGTTCGTAATGGGCTAGGTTTATTTCTTGCTCGGTGTTCCAATTTAGCAGCACGGTATTATCTTTTTGCAACGTTGCATCAAAAGCCAAAAGCGTGATGGGCAAGGCTACTCCCCCGTTAAAAGAATGCCGGTTGGTAATGCTCCACCGCCCACTTTCGTCTTGCGTGCGCACGTATAATGTATGCGGCCCTAGCGGCACGGTGCTCACAATAGCGTTGAAACTAAAATTGTTTACATCAGGTGCAGATGCAAATCCGGCAACGGGCGTTGCGTTTCCTATGCCCGGGTCGGTATCCAAAAAATATTCTATGCGCGTAATATTGGTGATAACACCCGCTGGTGCAATGGCCAAATGTTTGGCAAAAGGATAGGTGTTTGTTTCACTCCATTTTCCTGCGGCATCTGCCGTGCGGATGTATAATGTATGAAAACCACTAGTCAAAGCTGTTACATCTACGCCCATGGCTAGGTTATTTATATCCGTGCTGGGCGTTACCGTTATGTTTGTACCATTGCCATAGCCAGGGTCTGTATCAAAAAAATACTCGGCTGTGGTAATATTTACTATTGCCGAAGCGGCTGGCACGGCCAAGTGTTTTGCAAAGGGATAATTATTTACCACGCTCCATTTGCCCGCGGCATCGCGCACGCGCACATACATGGTATGAAAGCCTTGCGATAGCGCTGTAACATCAGTATTTACCAACAGATTAGAAATATTGGTACTCGCCGTAAGCGGAATGTCCACGCCATTTTCATAGCCCGGGTCTGTATCAAAATAGTATTCGGCTTTGTTTATATTAAAAATGGTAGCAGCACCCGGTACCGCTAAATGTTTGGCGAAGGGATAATTATTTACCACGCTCCATTTGCCCGCCGCATCGCGCACACGCACATACAGGGTGTGAAACCCCTGAGATAATGCAGTAACATCAGCGTTTATCAACAGATTAGAAATATCGGCACTCGCCGTAATCGGAATGTCCACCCCATTTTCATAACCCGGGTCGGCATCAAAATAGTATTCGGCTTTGGTAATATTTAAAACCGCCGCTGCCAAAGGTGGTGCTACGTGTTTTGCGAAAGCAATATTATTTGTATGGCTCCACCTACCGAGTGCATCTTTGGTACGCACGTACATAGTATGAAATCCGCCCGATAATGCCGCCACAGTTGCATTTACCAACAGGCCATTTATATCCGCGGTGGGTGTGGGAATGTTTATGGCCGTAGCATTTTCATAGCCAGGGTCGGTATCAAAATAATACTCGGCTTGTACTATGTTTTGTCCTTGCAGTTGGCCCGCGCAAAAAACGAGGGCGAGCAGTGCAATTATATATTTCAGTTTCATGATGTTTTTTTTATTTAATAAAACATACTGCTTTGGTAAAAGCAAGCATTTTTAAAAAGACTAATTATTGCTGCGTGTGCTTATGGTCACAGGCAATATATTATTTGTAGTAGCTGGCGGAGCAGTTAATTGATAAATGGTCGGGAACGCAGGAATACAGCTCAGCTTGTAAGGGTTTGGCCCACCAAAAGGACCCATATCTACACTACCAAAACCACTGTTTTTTGCTGGGCTGGTGGCTGATAATATCATCGAAGAATCTGATGGATAAGAAGAAATATAATTAGCAAAAACGGTGCTCATATTTACATTACTCAAGTT
>JBBSPP010000202.1:0-5999 GCA_038258625.1 Chitinophagales bacterium | reverse complement strand
ACCTGCGCCGCAAAAGAAATTGTTCGAACACAAATAATTTCCGAAGCGATTCCCTCAAAAGAAAAAGTAGTTTTTTGGCCAACAACAAACGGCAATCATGGTGCGCACGCACTGTGGCTGCGATATCCAGACTCAAAAGACTATTGGTTAGCAGTAACTGATTTTTTAGATAAATAGCATTAAACCCATAAACCGTATAAACAAATAAACATGCAAGAAACAAGAAACCTAGAACCCAAAGTAGTTTGGAATCATTTTGAAGATTTGAACGCCATACCACGACCATCCAAAAAAGAAGAGCGCGTAACTGCCTTTGCAAAAAATTTTGGCGAAAGCCTAAACCTTGACACCTACCAAGATGTTGCAGGAAATATCATGATAAAAAAACCCGCGAGCGCGGGCATGGAAGACAGAAAAACAGTCATTCTTCAAGGCCACCTTGATATGGTGCATCAAAAAAATGCAGACACCGAGTTTGACTTTGATACACAAGGCATTCAATCTTACATTGATGGCGATTGGGTAAAAGCACGCGGTACAACTTTGGGCGCTGATAATGGTATGGGCGTGGCGGCCATTATGGCCTTGTTATCTGCTACCGATATTGCACATCCGCCGTTGGAAGCACTTTTTACCATTGATGAGGAGACTGGCATGACTGGCGCTTTCGAAGTAGAAAAAGGAAAACTTGAAGGCACAATTTTGCTCAACTTGGATACCGAGGATGACGATGAATTTTCGATTGGTTGCGCAGGTGGCATTGATACGAATACAAAATACAGTTACGCCCAAGAGGATTGCCCTGCGGGCTACGTGGCTTATAAAATAACAGTGAACGGATTAAAAGGTGGACACTCGGGGGTAGATATAATTTTGGAACGCGGTAACGCAAATAAAATTATGAACCGACTGATGCTCGATGCAGTTGGCACGCACGATTTGCGCATTGTAGATATTAATGGAGGCAGTTTGCGTAACGCCATTCCTCGCGAATCTTTTGCAACTGTAGTTGTGAAAAGCGATGGGTTTGAAGCTGATACTAAAAAACTAATCGACAATTTAAAACAAGAATTTGCGCTACAAGATGATAACCTAAACATCCAAATAGAAAAAACAGAAACCCCCAAAAAAGTAATGAGTGCTGAAGATTCTAGGAAGGTTACTTTGGCAATTGCGGCTGCCCACAATGGCGTTTTTTGTATGAGCTCGGCAATAGAAAATTTGGTGGAAACCTCTTCTTCATTGGCAAGGGTAATTGTAAAAGACGGTGAATTTTCAACGCAAAGTTTGCAACGCTCCTCGGTTGACAGTGGCAAAAAAGATGTAGCACAAACTGTGGCTGGTCCCTTCCGATTAATGGGCTGCGATGTAGAGCACGGCGGAGAATACCCAGGTTGGGCGCCGAATCCTACCTCCCAAATTCTCACCGTTTTAGAAACTACATACGAAGAGCTATTTGGAATCAAACCCAAAGTAATGGCAATACACGCCGGTTTAGAATGCGGTATTTTAGGCGAGCGTTATCCTGGCCTCGATATGATTTCTTTTGGACCAACAATAAAAAACCCTCACTCTCCCGATGAAAAAGTAAACATAGCTTCGGTACAAAAGTTTTGGAAGTTTTTGTTGGAGGTGTTGAAACGGACGCCGAAAAAGTAGGCTTCCTTTAAGATTGAGAAATTAGCGCTCCTATGGAGCGCTTTTTTTTTAGATCCATTCAGACCAATCTTAAACTCATACGAACTCCTTTTTTATTGAAGGATCTTGTAATTTAAAATGTGTAAGACTTTAATCTTTTAAAGCGCGAACGCCTGGTCAATAATAGCTTTTTGCTCGGCGGCATGTTGCTTGGCATAACCCGTTGCCGTAGCCGCAGAAGCAGCCCGCGCCAAATATCCAATCTTAAAACTAGCATCCAATATCAATTTTAAAAACGCTACTGAACCCATATTATAAGGCTCCTCTTGCACCCAAACATACTGCGCTGAATTATACTTTTTGCGCACAACTTCTAACTGATTATGCGGGAACGGATACAATTGCTCTACTCTTATTATCGCAATATCTTTTCGTTCGTTTTCTTGCTGACGTTCTAGCAAATCAAAATAAATTTTACCTGAGCAAAGCAACACCCGTTTTACTTGCGAAGCAGTTGCACTCACATAATGATCATCAATCACTTCCTGAAAACGTCCCTCTGTAAATTCAGAAATATGAGAGTATGCTTTGTCTAAACGAAGATTTGCCTTTGGCGAAAAATTAATTAAAGGTTTACGGAAATTGAATTTTAATTGTCGGCGCAGTACATGAAAAAATTGTGCCGCTGTGGTACAGTTTGTAACCAACATATTGAGCTCAGAACAAGCTTGTAGAAAACGCTCAATGCGCGCGCTGCTATGCTCAGGCCCTTGCCCTTCAAAACCGTGGGGCAACAACATAACGAGGCCATTATTTTTGCCCCATTTAGTTTCGGCACTCGTGATGTATTGATCCACAATTACTTGTGCACCGTTGAAAAAATCTCCAAATTGTGCTTCCCAAATTGTAAGGCAATGCGGATCAGCTAGGGCATAGCCGTACTCAAAACCCAACACCGCAAATTCGCTAAGCAGTGAATTATATATTTTAAATTTGCCCTGCCCTTCTTTTATATAATTTAATCGATTGTAAGATTGTTGCTTTTTTTGATCACGAATAATTGCATGGCGGTGGCTAAATGTTCCTCGTTTTACATCTTGCCCGCTCATGCGTACGTTATGGCCCTCGTTCAAAAGTGTGGCGTACGCCATCAATTCGCCCGTTGCCCAATCCAGTTTTTCAGTTTCATCAAATAGTTCTCTTTTATCTTTTAGTAATTTATCAATTTTCCGCAGCGACGCAAAACCTTCGGGCAAATTCATTATTGAATCAAACACTTTTTTGAATTCATCAACTTTTACCGAAGTATCCGGGCTTTCAAAAAAATCTTCGGGTGTTGCCTTTTTCAAATCATCCCAAGCTTTTTCTGGTCCTTGCTGCTCATAAACAAGTGGTTCTTGTTTGGTTTTATCCAAGCGTTCCTGCATTTGGCTCCAAAATTCATCTTCCAATCGTTGCGCCTCTGTATCATCTACCAAGCCTATTTTTTGCAAATGCTCTACGTACAATTCGCGCGGATTTTTATGCTCGCCTATTAAATTATACAATTGTGGCTGTGTAAATTTTGGATCGTCGCCTTCGTTGTGGCCCCATTTTCGGTAGCACACCATGTCTATAAATACATCACTATTAAATTTTTGTCGGTACTTTAATGCTAGCTCACACACTTTTACCACAGCCTCTGTATCATCACCATTTACATGAAAAACAGGCGCCTGAATAATAGATGCTGCACTTGTGCAATAATCAGAACTTCGAGCATCGTCAAAATCTGTGGTGAAACCAATTTGATTATTTATTACAAAGTGAATGGTACCACCTGTGTAATATCCTTTCAACTTGCTCATTTGCAATACTTCATATACCAAACCTTGGCCCGCAATTGCCGAATCTCCATGAATCAAAATAGGCAAAATTTTGTCGTAATCGCTATCGTACAGCGTATCCGCTTTTGCGCGGGCAAATCCCTCTACCACAGGGTTTACACATTCTAAATGTGAAGGGTTAGGCGCTATCTGAATATTAATTTCCTTATCATTTATCGTTTTTACATTGGAACGAAAGCCGAGATGATATTTCACATCGCCGCTACCCATAGTAGTATCTTCGGGCATGATGCCTTCAAATTCGCTAAAAATTTGTTTGTAGGTTTTTTGTAAAATATTGGCTAGCACATTCAAGCGTCCGCGATGCGCCATGCCAATCACCACTTCTTTTACACCATCGTCGGCACCTTCATTTATAATCGCGTCCAAACCCGCAATGGTACTTTCGCCACCTTCTAAAGAAAATCTTTTTTGACCAATATATTTTGTATGCAAAAACTTTTCGAAGATTACACTTTCATTTAGCTTTTGTAATATCCTACGTTTTTTTTCAATGACTACGTCGGTGGCCATTGCTTTTTCAAATTCAACTTCTACCCACTTGCATTTTTCCTCGTCATTAATATAGGTATATTCAATGCCCACATGACTCGCATAAATTTCTTTTAGTTTTTCAATGATTGCGCTTAGGGTCGTTTTCCCCAAACCAATAAACTGCCCAGCATTAAATTCTTTTTCCAAATCAGCCTCCGTAAGGCCAAAACAATCAATCGCCACGCAAGCATTTCTGTCTTTGCGCTGCCGAATAGGATTGGTATCTGAGATTAAATGCGCTCTTTTTCGGTAAGCTCTTATTAGTTTAAAAACCTTAAATTCGGTCATCCAATCAACTTGTGGCAGCTCTGTAACTTTAGCAGCATGACCATTTTCTGATACCGTTGAAGCCGCGCCATTGCTGTTCAGCACAGCAAAATCAAAGCCTTGAAAAAACCGCGAATATTCAGGGTCAATCGATTCGGGGTCTTTTACGTAATCTTGATATAGGTTTTCTATATATTGCGGATGCGGATTGGTGAGGAAGGAAAAATCTTTCATTATTTTGCGCCAAATATTGGATTGGCGCGAAGTTAGCTCCGAATTTTGAACCAATAAAGCAGTATTAATTAAATGTGAGATTCACACTTTTTTTTCATAGAACGTGTTTGTTTAAATAAAATTTAATTACTTTCGCCTTCCAATTTTAAGGAAGAATAGATATGGCTAATCACTCAGCAACAAAAAAATCAGCTCGTAAGAGTATCAAACGTAGAGATCATAATCGTTATTATGCTAAAACAATGCGTAATGCATACCGCCGTTTATTGGGTATGGAAACTAAGAAAGAGGCCGATGAGCTTTTGCCTACAGTATCTTCTATGCTTGATAAATTGGCAAAGCGCAACGCCATTCACAGAAATAAAGCGGCAAACCTAAAATCACAGGCAGCAAAGCACATTGCTAAGCTTTCGTAAGAAATAGTATTTTGTATTATGAAAAAAAAACCTCCTTTTATAAGGAGGTTTTTTAGTTGGGTTAAAAAGTATATAATAGTTTAATTGAAAATTACTTCCCAATTTATTTATTATCATTCGGTATTTTTTCAACCTTGGATTCGTATGCCATCATATTTGCCGATGCCATCATTTTGTCCGAAAGTTCATTCAGCTCGTCTATTCTTTTGTTATTCCCTATAATATCGTCGCGCACATCCTTTAGCTCAACTACCGACGCTCGGATGCTGTCTTTGTATTTTCTAATTTTTCGTAAAGATGTTCCATACATGAAAATTAAAAAAGCCACCAATCCAATAATTACTTTTACCACAACAGCAAAATCCTGAATCATAACAGGGCTAATTACTTTTTGTACTTCCATGCTCGTGCTCATTTGCTCCAACAAATAAAATGGCGAAACTTTATCCATTATAAAAATAAAAACAAGAACGCAGAGTGCCAAAGCATACAAAAAATACTCAGTAAAAATGCTAAAGCCCGCACCAATGGCTCTGCCAAATTTATTGCCCAACGTTTTGTTGAGTACCTCATTTAACTGCCCAATGGATTCTAAATTTTTATCCTTAATTTCCTGTAACGGATTTTGCTCATCATTGCTCGTCATAATTTTTTCTCTTTCTGTTGGCGAACAAAATTAAGCTTTTACTTTTGAACGCAAGAAATGAAAAACAAAGAGGATTTGCGAATTGTATTTATGGGCACACCCGACTTTGCCGTTACGGCTTTGGCAGCCTTACTCGAAAACAATTTTAAGGTAGTAGCTGTAGTTACAAATATTGATAAAAAAAGTGGCCGTGGCATGAAAGAAACGCCAAGCGCATTAAAAAAATATGCTGAAGAAAAAAGCATTCCAGTGTTGCAACCACAAAATTTAAAAACGCCGGATTTTTTGGAAAAGCTAAAAAACTATGAGGCTGATGTACAAGTTGTGGTGGCCTTCAGAATGTTGCCCGTGGCTGTTTGGGATATGCCGCCACTTGGT
>JBBSPP010000201.1:0-6000 GCA_038258625.1 Chitinophagales bacterium | reverse complement strand
TAAAGCGAAAAGCGCGACTATATTACGCCAATATATTTCGAAAGTCATTCCTATTTTATAAACATACACAGATTGCAAAAGGTGGCTAATTACTTGCGAAATATTTTAGCTTTAATTTATTAATCTGCAAAATTTCATTTCAACGCTATTACGATTTTACGTCTATTGTATTTAAGAGGAGGGATTTTCCTAAGGCAATTCCATATTGGGTTTTTCCTTTTGCAAGTAATCTTGGTTATAGAATATCTTTACACCCTTATCAAATAATTCAACTTCGGTTTCAAGAAAATTAAATTATTCTCGGCGCTCCTTCAAGGAAGAAATGGGGGCAATTTTGCAGTTCTTTCTTTTAAAAAAATAATAAATATAAAATCCTTGAAAGTTGAATATGAAAGTCAAAAACAGGCTCATACCAATTTGCTAGAAATAAAAAAATGGATATAAAATTTCATCTACCACCAAATAAAAATATTTTAAACAATAATTTGCCTGCGGCATTTAAACAATTTAATATGAGCTTCCTAACAGCCGAATGGCGCAAACTAATAATGGCAAACTACGAAATTGATCCTGCTATTTTAAAACCACACCTACCCGCCTTTACCGAATTAGATTTTTACGAAGGCAGAACGTACGTGAGCCTTGTTGGTTTTTTATTTACAGATGTAAAACTGCTTGGCTTTCCAATTCCATTTCACCGAACATTTGAAGAAGTGAATCTGCGCTTTTATGTGCGCTACAGAGAAAATGGTATTTGGAAACGAGGCACTGTTTTTATAAGCGAAATTGTACCCAAGATGGCAATCACCTTTGTAGCAAATACATTGTACAAAGAGCATTATAGCACTATGCCCATGAAACATTCTTGGGATGAAAAAAATAGTGAGATTGACATTGCTTATGATTGGAAACTCAAAAATGAATGGCAACATCTATCGGTGAAAGCAAACGTCACACCGCGACCAATTCCCGTTGGCCATTTTAATGAATTTATTACGGAGCATTATTGGGGCTACAACAAAGCAAGCAATAAAAAAACTACTGAGTACGAAGTACGCCATCCGCGTTGGCAAGATTATAAAGTTTTGACCTATAAAATAAAAGCAGATTTTGAAAAATTATATGGTGCAGATTTTAGTTTTTTATCTGGCTCAACACCAAAAGATGTTTTACTCGCCGAGGGTTCGGCCATTAGTATTGAGGGTAAGAAAATAATTATCAATTGATAATGGAAAATTAAGAATAAGCAAACTCCTTCAAATATTCAAACCGCTCGGTTAATTTTCCATTGTCACAAATCGTAGCATTGTGCAGCACAATAGATTTTTCATCTTGCAATACTTCGGGAATTATGTATTCGCGTAGCACATTGCCAAAATGCTCACTGGCACTTTTGGGTAGCTCGCTAGGCAAATTATCAACCGCCATAATATCCACACTATCTTTCGTATTTTGGAATGGAGCAACTTGTTTTAGGGTCTTTTTTTCAATGCCATAAACAGGATTATCAATCGTGGTGGCACCATAATTTATAGGTACGGATCCGTGAGTATCACAGGTCACATCGGCAATGACGTTCATTTTGAAGGAAGGATTTTTTATATCATCGGCTTCAAATAAACGCGGAATATTTTTTGCCCAGAAAATTCCATTCATTAAAATATCAGCATGGTGCGTAAATTCTTTAAAGGGGCAACTGTAGGCGGTGGGATTTGCATAAAAATCTTTCTTGTCAAAACTACCATCGTCTGAGCGACTGTAAAGCCGGTCAATACCGAGATGAACATACACAGGTTCTTGATATTCTCGCCCTATTAATTGGTCGCCATCTATTTGTCTAAAACCGCACACATCCATTATTTCTAGCAGACCAGTAGCCACTCGTCCGCCGCCGGTGAGTACAATTTTCATAGGCGGCCAATTCATTTTTGCGTACAGCTTTTTTAGAGCTGAATAATCTTCAACAGCATGGGCAGGTGCAAGATCAAAAAGGCCAAACTTTTTGCCATGAGTAAGCAATCCGTTGTGCGCGCCCACAATGCCCGCCCATCTTCCAAACCCTACTATGCGATGCCCCACGTTATTTTTAAGACACTCATAATCTATCATTCGAATATTTTTTTCTATAAGCATTTGCATTAAAGGCTTATTATACGGCTGTGCTTTAATAGTATGCGAAAAGAAAAAGTACGTTTTGCCTTCGATTAAATTTTCTTTAGGTACTTCTTTTACACCAAAAATATAATCGCACTCTTGCAAATTTTCGCTCACCACAATTCCCTTGCCCACGTAATCTTCATCTGCAAAACACCTTATGGGCGAGGGCTGCACAACAAATTGGATGTGCGGGTATTGTTGCTGCAAAATTTTACATTGCAAAGGCGTGAACGGCACTCGATAATCTGCGGGTACTTTTTCTTCTCTTAAGATGCCTATTTTAATCATTTGTTGTTTTCGTTTTATGTTTTAAAATCAATTATCAATAAGCTTTAGCGCCCATTTTAATCATTGCTTTTATATTCGCACCCAAATATAAAGATGGATTATTTTGAATTATTCGATTTGCCCGTTTCGCTACTAGTGGATGCCAAGGCAGTAACTAAAAAATACTATGAACTGAGCAAAAAATATCATCCAGATAAATTTAGTTTACACGATGTAGCCAAGCAAGACGAAGCGCTAGAAATGAGCGCGAAAATTAATAAGGCAAAAAAAACACTGAGTAATCCTCATGCTAGGTTGGCCTATCTTTTAAAAGAAAAAGGCATCGTAGTGGCCGAAGAAAAGTATCAGCTACCGCCAATGTTTCTTGGCGAAATGATGGACATAAACGAAGCGCTTATGGAGCTCGAGTTTGACCCAAACCCCGAAGCTAAAAAGAAAATAAATCAGGAAGTAGCTGAAAAAACAGCTACTCTTTTTGAAGAAGTAAAACGTTTTTTTGAGGCCAATACGTTGGAGATAAATGAGGTAAACCGCGTCTCTTTAAAAGATTATTATTACAAGAAAAAATACTTGGAAAGAATAGAAGAAAAATTGTAAGTTTGCGTTCCAATTCTGGAATTGCCCGAGTGGCGGAATTGGTAGACGCGCTGGATTCAAAATCCAGTATTTTCGGATGTGCCGGTTCGACCCCGGCCTCGGGTACTAAAGGGTTTCTCACGCAGAGCGTGGTGAAGCCCTTTTTTTATTCGCATACAATTTGCACACTAAAAAAACCACTTAGAAAAAATCTAAGTGGCATTGATTTAATATCACGGTCAATAAATGTTTATCTCATAAAAAGCAGCTCACGCAACTTTGGCAATGGCCATATTTTATCCTCCACCACAAGTTCAAGTTTATCGGCGTGGTATCGAATCAAGTCAAAATATGGTTTTATTTTATCGCAATATGCAAGCGCTTTTTTGTGACTGTCCGTCATAACATTCGCCTTTTTTCGTTCGTTCACCATAGCACCTACATAACCATTTATAGCATTTATATGTTCGCTAATTTGGGTTACAATTGTTTTTACGGCAGCATAAGATTTTGCAGGTAAGCCAATTTCTTTTTGCCCTATAATATTTTGGATCAATTTATTTTGATACTCAATAGCCGCTGGTAGTACATGATTTGTAGCCAAATACCCTATCATTCGCGCTTCTATCTGAATCTTTTTTACATACTCCTCTAGCTGTATTTCATGACGCGCTTCTAGCTCCACGGCAGTAAAAATGCCACGTCGAGAAAATAAATCCTTCGCTGCTTTAGTAGCCAATACATCAAAGGCACGCACCGTATCCTTATTATTACTTAGGCCACGCTTTTCTGCTTCTTTAGCCCAGTCATCGCTGTAGTTATCACCTTCAAAAAGTATGTTTTTACTTTTCTTAATGTATGAGCGCAGTACTTGAAGAATGGCTATTTCTTTTTTATCGCCCTTCGCAATTTTAGCGTCCACATCTTCTTTAAATTTCACAAGCGTATCTGCCATAATCGTATTTAGCACCATCATGGGGCTGGCACAATTAGCAGTAGAACCTACGGCGCGAAATTCAAATTTGTTTCCCGTAAATGCAAAGGGACTTGTACGATTCCGATCTGTATTGTCTTGGAAAAGCTCGGGAATGGATTTATGAATATCCATTTTCAAAATCACCTCGTCTTGCTCTGTAAATTTATCACCCACGCGGCTTTCAATCTCCTTCAAAAGATTGGTCAAATACTCACCTATAAACACCGAAATAATTGCTGGCGGGGCTTCATTGGCACCCAAGCGATGATCGTTGCCTGCTGATGCAATTGATGCGCGGAGTAAATCCGCGTGGTCATGAACGGCTTTTATCGAATTTATAAAAAACGTAAGGAACATCAAATTAGTACGCGGGGTTTTGCCTGGGCTCAACAGATTTACACCCGTATTGGTTGCCAAGCTCCAATTATTATGCTTACCACTTCCATTCACCCCAGCAAAAGGTTTTTCGTGTAGCAACACCTTTAGTCGGTGTCTTTTTGCTACACGCGGCATTACATCCATCAATAATGAATTGTGATCCACCGCAAGATTTGCCTCTTCAAAAATTGGCGCGCACTCAAACTGTCCTGGTGCAACCTCATTGTGGCGCGTGCGCAATGGAATGCCAAGTTTGTAACTTTCTTGTTCAAAATCTTGCATAAAAGCAAATACACGTTCGGGGATTGAGCCAAAATAATGATCGTCCAATTGCTGCCCTTTTGCTGGGGCATGGCCCAACAAAAATCGACCGCAAGCTACTAAATCGGGTCTCGCATTTGCGAGTGCCTCGTCCACTACAAAATATTCCTGTTCCCAACCTAAGCTCGCCGTTACGCGGTTTACATTTTTGTCAAAATACTTGCAAACGTCAACCGCTGCTTTATTTACAGAATCTAGCGCTTTTAAAAGTGGCGTTTTACTATCCAAACTTTCGCCGCTATAAGCAATAAAAATTGTAGGAATGCATAGCGTTTTACCTTTTGCCATTTCCATAATAAACGCTGGCGAGGTAGGATCCCAAGCTGTATATCCGCGCGCCTCAAACGTAGCCCGAATACCGCCGTTGGGAAAACTTGATGCATCGGGCTCCTGCTGGATTAATGCATTGCCATCAAAAATTTCGAGTGCGGACCCATCAGGTTTTAAGGTAAAAAACGAATCATGCTTCTCTGCCGTACCGCCCGTTAATGGCTGAAACCAATGGGAAAAATGCGTAGCGCCTTTGTCCATAGCCCAAGCTTTCATAGCCGATGATATTTGATCGGCCATAGCACGCTCCACTTTTTTGCCACTTTGTACAGACTCTTGCAAACTGTAAAATGCTTCCTCGCTTAGATAATCGCGCTGAACTTTGTCAGAAAAAACGTTGATACCAAAAAACTCGGTCACTTTTGTGCTGCTGTAGCTGCGGATGTTTTTTTCACCTTCATTAATATTATTGATGGCTTGGATACGTAAATTATTCATATTATATTTTTTATAATGTATGTTTATTTTACAAATATAACTTCTTTCTTTACTTTTTTAGCGGAATTTATTCACATAACATTTTATAAAATATGTTTATTATTTCAATAATTTTTCAAAAAAAAACTAAAAATTGCCCTCATTAATTATTTTCAGCAATCATGCAGCATACTCCTAAAACAACAAGTTTAATAGAAACAACTTTTAATGCATAACATAAAAAGGCATTAATTCGCTAGCCTATTTATATCCCGATTCTCCAAATACTTCAAATCCTGCTTATTAAAAAGTGTCCAAATCATGGCCTCACCAATTCTTGTAGTAGTGGTAATACGTGAAGATTTCTTCATTAACCCAAAAAATGGTCGAAGAATTACAGTAAATGCTAGATTCAAAGACTTACAACGCTGGTGCGAATTTAAGAAGAAGTTACGGAAATACTCCTTTAAATATAAATAGAATTCCTTTTCGCATGGGCGCAGTGGTTTCTACATTTAAAACTAAAAACCTCCTGAATCGTCAACTTCCTCCACTTT
>JBBSPP010000200.1:0-6014 GCA_038258625.1 Chitinophagales bacterium | reverse complement strand
CCGTATCGGGTGTTGAGCCGCAGAGTGAAACTGTATGGCGTCAGGCTAATAAATATAAAGTTCCCCGTATTGGTTTTGTAAACAAAATGGATCGTAGTGGGGCTGACTTTTTGAGCGTGGTAAAACAAGTAAAAGAAATGTTGGGTGCAAATCCTGTGCCATTGGTATTGCCAATTGGTGCTGAAGATGATTTTAAAGGTGTGGTAGATTTAATCACCATGAAAGGAATTATTTGGGATGATAGCACACAAGGTGCAAAGTACGATGAAATAGAAATACCAGCCAATATGCTTGCCGAGTGTGAAGAGTGGAGAGCAAAGCTTGTAGAATCTGTAGCGGAGTATGATGAAAACTTGATGGAAAAATTCTTTGACGATCCAAACTCTATCACCGAAGACGAAATGCACGAAGCGATCCGTAAAGCAACGATTGATATGTCTATCATCCCTATGTTGACGGGTTCTGCATTTAAAAATAAAGGGGTTCAAAAAATGTTGGATGCTGTTTGTAGATATTTGCCTAGCCCAATTGATGTAGGTGCCATCCACGGCACTCTTGCTGATGAAGAAACACCTGCTAAACGCGAGCCAGATGTAAAAGAACCTTTTGCTGCTTTGGCATTTAAAATTATGACTGATCCTTTTGTGGGTCGGTTGGCGTTCTTCCGTGCTTACTCTGGTAAGTTGGATGCAGGTAGTTATGTTTATAATATGCGTACGGGTAAAAAAGAGCGTATTAGTCGCCTTTTGCAAATGCACGCTAACAAGCAAAATGCAGTTGATTTTATTGGTGCTGGTGATATTGGAGCAGGTGCAGGTTTTAAAGATATAAAAACGGGTGATACCCTTTGTGATGAAGATCACCCAATTATCTTGGAATCTATGACCTTCCCCGAGCCTGTAATTTCGATAGCTATTGAGCCAAAAACTCAGGCTGACGTTGATAAATTGGGTAATGCAATTGCAAAACTAGTGGAGGAAGACCCTACCCTACGCGTAAAAACTGACGAGGAAACTGGTCAGACAATTTTGAGTGGTATGGGCGAGCTTCACTTGGATATTATCTTAGATCGTATGCGTCGTGAATTTAAAGTTGAGGTAAACCAAGGTGCGCCACAAGTTGCTTACAAAGAGGCGCTGCGCACTACAGTTGAGCATCGTGAGGTATATAAAAAGCAAAGTGGTGGTCGTGGTAAATTTGCCGATATAAAATTCGAAATAGGACCAGCTGATGAAGAATGGTTGAAAGAAAACGAGGACAAACATTTCCAATTTGTAAATGATATATTTGGTGGTGCTATTCCTAAGGAGTTTCACCCTGCAATTGTAAAAGGATTTGAAGCGGCGATGAGCAATGGTGTTTTGGCGGGTTATCCGTTGGACAATATGAAAGTAAGAATCTTTGACGGTAGCTTCCACGATGTGGATAGTGATGCGGTAAGTTTTGAGCTTTGTGCAAAAGTTGGTTTCCGCACGGCAGGTAAGAAAGCAAAACCCGTTTTGCTTGAGCCTATCATGAAGGTAGAAGTTACTACTCCAGATCAATACATGGGAGATGTAACTGGCGATTTAAATCGTCGTCGTGGATTGATGGAAGGTATGGACAGCCGCGCTGGTGCGCAGATTATTAAGGCCAAAGTTCCTTTATCCGAAATGTTTGGTTACGTAACCCAGCTTCGCTCACTTTCTAGTGGTCGTGCTAGTAATGTAATGGAATTTAGCCATTACGCTCCTGCCCCTATGAACGTGGCAGAGGATGTAATTGCCAAATCAGGTAAAAAAGCAATCGAAGAGGAAGCATAATTTTCTTTTTAAAATACATAGTGTCCCTCCTCAATGTTTTGAGGAGGGACTTTTTTTTTGGCAAAAGTTCGAAGAAAATGAAATATTTACGTAAAGAAATAATATCTTTGTCGTATAAAATCAAATTAGATGGACGCCAAGATAACACTCAGCTTTAATGCTGATATAATTACCCAAGCTAAAGAATACGCCACCGAAAAAGGCATTAGCCTAAGCAGGCTTACCGAGTATCTTTTTTCCAGAATGACTGCTGTGCGTGATGCTGATATCTATGAACTACCAATCTCTAATTGGGTTTTGGAGCTAGCTGCTGGCGATGCGGAATATCAGCACAAGCCAAAATCTCGAAAATCTTTGCGCCAAGATTATTATTCAAAATACGACAGTGAAAATAATAACTTGGCTGCCGAGCCAGAAAGTGGGTACGGCAACAAAAAAAATAAATAAGCTTTGAAGGTTTTTTTGGATGCTAATATTTTAGTAGCAGTTTTGAATAATGAATATCCTCGGTTTGATTTGGCAGCGCGGATACTCACATTGGCTGATCAGCCCAAATTCAAACTTTACACATCACCGTTGGCTATTAGCATTGGTTTTTATTTTTGTGCAAAAAAAACAAATGACTCAGTAGCTTATGCCAAAATAAAATTACTCTCAGAAAAAATTATACTTGCAGCAAATCAATCAAACGATTTGCAGGATGTTTTTGCTAATAAAAAAATTCACGATCTTGAAGACGGATTAGAATATTTTGCAGCAAAGGCTAGCAAGAATGATGTGATTGTAACATACGATTTAGATGATTTTTATTTTTCTGATATTGAAGTCCTGAGTCCAACCGATTTTTTGAAAAAGTATGCTCTTTAATAAAATAATTCCTGCATGTTAAAAACAATTGGTCTGAATATCATCTCGGGTATTAAAGAATTGATGAGCTATCCGTTGCGCACTGCTTTATCTATTTTGGGTGTTTCTATAGGCGTTTTTTGTATTGTAAGTGTTAGCACTGTTTTTGATAGTATGGAAACTAACATTCAGGAAAATATGAGTACGCTTGGCAGCGATGTGTTGTATGTAGGAAAATTTGCCTGGATGCCCGAAGATGGTGAAAGCGAATATGCATGGTGGCGATACAAGGCTCGGCCTGTGGTTACCAAAACGGAACTGCAAACAATACAAAATGAAGCAAAAAATGTAAGTTACTCTGCAATAATGTACTCGTATAATTCGCCCGCAAAATACATGAGTAGCAAAGTTGAAAGCGTCAAAATTTATGCTGCCAGTTATGATTTTAATAAATTGCAACCGATTGATATAAAAGTAGGCCGCTACTTCTCGCTTGGAGAAATGCAAAAAGGTGTTTCAAATGGAATGGTGATCGGTAGTGATTTGGCTGATGAATTGTTTGGCGCCATCAACCCGGTTGACAAAGAAATATCGTTGGGTGCGCGTAAATTTTATGTTTTAGGCGTGATAAAAAAAACAGGGCAAATGACAACAGGCTTTCAGTTTGACGGCGGCGCAATTATTTCATACAACTATTTTTCCACTTTTGAAAAAGTTGATGATGGCACAAATGGTGGTTTTGCTGATCCGTTATTAATGCTAAAAGCGCGATCGGAAGACAAACTTACTGACATGCGCTATGAAATAGAAGGAATACTTAGGCGAATGCGTGGATTAAAAGCAAATGAAAAAAATAATTTTGCATTCAATCAGCTCGATGGTATTCAAGAAAAAGTGGGTGACGTTTTTTCGCAGATAAAAATAATTGGTTTGATTATTGGCGGGTTCTCTTTAATCGTAGGCATTTTTAGTGTGGCCAATATTATGTTTGTAAGTGTAAAAGAACGCACAAATATTATAGGAATTAAAAAAGCAATTGGTGCTACGAACGCCGCGGTACTAACCGAATTTCTAATCGAAGCAATTGTTCTTTGCCTTTTTGGCGGTATTGTAGGCATGCTATTCACATTTATACTCACCAAAATCTTGACTAGTACGTTTGAATTTCCAATTTACATAGATCTTGTAAATGTATTTTTTGGCATTGCGCTCAGCATAGCAGTAGGCGTAATTTCGGGCTACATTCCTGCCTACCGCGCCTCCAAGCTAGACCCTGTGGAGGCAATCCGTTCGTAGCATTTTATTGCAACTTTTTTAATTTTATTTTTCGGTAAAAACGGTATCGGGGAATTTTGTATTTACTTTATAGTTGCTCATTACCATATTTATTTCACCTTCACTATTACTACCAACTGTTTTGCTCCCCGATTTTTTTTTCAGATCCATGGCTAACATTTTGGGGATTTTAAATTTTTTCATTTCTACAATTATTTTTACTTGATCGGGCAAACCAATTTTTCCATAACCACCAAAGGTGTTTTGTGTGCGAATTGTTCCATTATCCTTTGTAGTAATTTCACTTTGATAAATGAGCGGATTCTCCACACTGATCCAAAACTTACCAATCACCAAATCCAAGTTTGGGTCAAGCGGAATAATATTTACCACAGCGCAGCGCTTGCCCGCCACGGTAGCGTAGCCGGAGGTTACCGCTGTGTAGGAAGATGTATTGGCCAGCAAGGTTGGTATATTTTTCATCGGATTATCTTTAGGTATAAAAAATATTCCCTTCGCTTTGATTCTGAATTTATTTGGTTTTTTGTAATACACCTTTCCTTTTAGCGCGTTTAATTTTATGCCGGGCAGATCAAATTTCATACTTACATCCGCATTGTAATCTTTCACGGCTTCAAACTTTTTATTTACAGCGGTTATCAAATCTTTTGCTTCTTGCGCATGTGCAGCAGTTGCGAAAAGCAATACAGAAACTATGAGTAATAAACTTTTTTTCATTATGCGTTTATGTCTTTACGGTTAAAAATATAAATGGACGCGCCAAGTAGTAGCACGATGTGAGCCAATAAAATAACACAGGATCTAATTATTTCTTGCACCGGCAGTGGGTCTTCAAACATACTTTTCCAGCTAATCATGTGCGTGGTAAAAAGGTATGGCTGTATGATATCAAAACTAGGCAAATCAAACATGCCAATGATGGTGAAAATAATAACGATAGCCATGGTAGCCACAATGGGTGTAATAGAATTGTCTAAAATTGTAGAAAGAAAATTGGCCAAGGTGGCCACTACGGCTAAGGATAAAAATGCAATGCAAAACGCGCCGGCAAAACGCCAATTCAAATCACCCGCTTTTAGAATAATAATACCTTCGGATGTAATATGAAATAAATCCCCCACACCAAAAATTGCCCTTGAAAGAAACAGTGCAATGACGCCCAAAAATAGCAGGAGTAAAAATGTATAAACAATCCCCGCAATCCATTTTGCCATCAATATTTTGGTACGGCTAGCAGGGCGCGTAAGTAAAAAACGAATGGTACCCGATGATACTTCGCCCGAAACTAAATCGCCCGTGACGAGGGCAACCAACAACGGCATTTGAATAATTAATGTTTGCAAGAGGATGAAGCAAATCAAATTTCCGTTGAGGACTTTTCCTTGAATGGAAAATGTATTTTCTAACTGACCGGTTATGAAGGATATAATTTCTTTACCATCGCTTTTGAACGCGGCCTGTAACATAAGGCAAATAAATGCCACAACAATAAAGCCAATAAACGACCTTGGCCGCCTAATGGTTTTTATAATTTCGTTTTTAAGTATTGCGCCAAACTCCTTCATTAATTATCTTGTGTAATGCGTAAAAAATAATCTTCTAATCTTTTTTTATAAGTAGATGATAAAAGTTGTATGCCATTCTCTATCAAAAAAGCATTCAGCCTTGGTACATCTTCTTTGGGCATATTGAAACGCAGATGCCCATGATTTTTTTTCTTGAAAAACTTGCACCAGGTGCTTTTTTGTATAAGCAAAAGACATTTCTCCGCATCGTCAACTTCAATATCCACCAGCAAATCTTCGTTGGAAAGAAGGTCAGAAACGGTGCCCTGCGCCACGGCTTTTCCGTTGTTAATTACTACGAGGCTATCACAAACTTCTTCCACTTCGCTAAGGATGTGGCTACTGAAAACTATGGTTTTTCCTTGTTCTTTATTTAGTTTAAAAATAAGTTCGCGCAGCTCTATTATTCCTTTTGGGTCTAGGCCGGTGTTGGGCTCGTCGAGGATAATGAGGTCGGGGTTGTGGAGGAGGGCTTGGGCAATGCCTAGGCGTTGCTTCATGCCGT
>JBBSPP010000199.1:0-6026 GCA_038258625.1 Chitinophagales bacterium | reverse complement strand
CCTAACGAATCGCCATAAAAAAGATAGGTTTCTTTGCCGTGGTTCGTATAAAACCATGTGCAAAAAATGAGGGTGGCGACGAGGAGTATTTTGGTGGGTAGTTTCAAAAGATAAGTTGAAAACAAATATAGGGTAAAGGGAAAACCTTTTTGTGCAATTTTACCTTGGTGGATTAGGACGGAGATGTAAAAAACTTCCAATGTCTATAATCATTCTAGAAATAGACATTGGAAGTTTCAAAGCATGGAAGTTTATTTTATCTAATACTGACGAGCTCCGCTATCAGCACTAAAATTTACAACTACGTTGTAAATTTTAATCCGGATAATCACCATTCAAAAAATTATTCAGCGTGCTAATATTACTATTCATGCTGTTTTTTTTATCGCTCACTTTTGTTCCAGAGATATGTTCATCTTCCGAGTTTGGGTGATCGTCTAGGTTTATATTATTGCGCTGATAGGACGGAATCTCTTCATCTTCTTGCTGTTTTTCAGGTTGGTTTACATTAAAACTTAAATTGCGCAAACGCGAAGCTCTTTCATCAAACGCACGTTTTTGTAATTCAAAATTTGCCTCCTGCTCCAACTCATAATCCGTAAGCATGCGGCTACCTTTTTTACGATTTAGCGTAATCCCGTTTATGGTTACAAACTCGCTCTCGGGTGTTTTAATTGATGATTCCGATGTAGTTTTTTCATCAGTCACTTTTTCATCTTCGGTTGGCACTTCTTTTTTTGGTGCTTCATCTTCTTTAAAAGCATTGGTGATTTCAAAAATAATTTCGTCATCTTTTTGCGCTGCCATTTGTTCCTCGCTCTTTTCTACCATTCTAATTTCGGTGGTATTGAAGGCTGCATCAATTTCGTCTGCTGCATTTTTGGGATTAGCTTCAGTAGCTTTTTCTTCTGTAGTTTCCTTACTACTTTCTATCGTTGTTTTTGCTACCGAATGCGTTGGCTCGCGCTCTTCATTTTTGGTTGGCACGGCCGTCATTTCTTCTAGCGAAGGCTCATAACTTTCTACGTCATCCATTATATCTTCTTCGGAAAGTACCATTACTTCACGCTCCAAAGTTTGCTCGGTGCGTACCTTTCCATACCCGTGAGACATAGCATGCATCATGGGTGCGCTCACTTCGCCCAGCGTAAACGATCGTGGTGTTAAATCATGTTTTTCGGTAAACGACTCATTTTTTGTATGCCCATGTAGAATACTTTTTGACGTCGCCCACGGATTTTCTGTAGTTGGGGCTTCCAGTTTTTTGGGTTCATTTTCTTCGTCCAACGCCATCACTACTTTGTTTTTTTCTTGATGCGTATTTGTAAATGTGGTTTTAATATCATTCGTTTTAAAACCTGTTGCAATTACGGTAATGCTAATTTCTTCGCCAAGCTCTTCGTCATAGCCCATACCCAAAATCAAATCACAATCTTCGCCCGCTTGATCCTGCACATACGCTTGTATCATTTCCATTTCGTCCAAGGTGTGCTCATGTTTTCCTTTGCTGCTATTCACATTTAATAAAATCCATTGCGCCCCTTTTATATCACGGTCATTCAATAGCGGCGAACTCAGTGCTTCCTGTACAGCTTCTGCCGCGCGGTTTTCACCGCTTGCATTGGCACTACCCAAAATAGCCGAACCACCATCGCGCATAACGGTACACACATCCGCAAAATCCACAACAATATGACCTTTACTTGAAATTACATCCGTGATACATTTTGCTGCCGTTGCCAATATATCATCAGCCTTTGCAAATGCCTCGCTGATGGCTACATTACCAAAATGCTGACGCACTTTATCATTTGAAATCACGAGTAAGGTATCCACATTTTCTTGCAACGCTTTGATGCCTTCCTCGGCATACAATTTCCTTTTGCGGCCTTCGTACGAAAATGGTGTAGTTACAATACCCACCGTTAGTAAGCCCATATCTTTGGCGAGCTTGGCTACAATAGGCGCTGCGCCTGTACCCGTGCCGCCGCCCATACCAGCCGTTACAAAAACCATTTGGGTGTTTTCGCCAAATGTTTTTTTAATTTCTTCAATACTTTCTTCGCTTGCTTCACGACCCACTTCGGGTTTGGCACCCGCGCCCAATCCTTGCGTAAGGTTGGGGCCAAGTTGTATTTTGGTAGGCACCGGGCTTTGACTTAGCGCTTTCATATCTGTGTTACAAAGTATAAAATCGACATCATCAATACCAAGGTTGTACATGTGATTTACAGCATTTCCGCCGCCGCCTCCTACGCCAATCACCTTAATAATGTTCTCGTTGTTGTGTGGTAATTCAAATTCAATCATGATTTTAAAATGGGTTTTAGTTTTTTATTGGAATTTTATTTTTGTTAGTTTTATTATTTTTATGTCTAGGCTTGATGGTGATTTAGTTTAGTCGTTGGTCTTCTTCATCATCAAATACGTTCATTATATTTTTTCCTATTGCGCCAAAAATTCTTTTTAACGAATTTGTACGTCGCTCTTTAGGCACTTCATTTTCTATCGGCGCCACTGCATCTTCGGGTGGATTTGTAGTATCAAGTGTAAAAAATCCGCCTAACTCTTCGGATAAGTTTTCATTATTATCATGCACAATTATCTCTTCACTATCGACCGCTTCGTTCGCTACTTCTTCTACAATTTCTTCGATATCGCTAATCGTTCTATCCGGAAATAAATTTGCCAATTCATTTTGTGCTGTGGCATCTTCGGGTTTTATAATTGTTGTAAACGGACTTGTATTATCCAACAATGTATTGGCACTAAAATTGGTAAACCGATGCGTATTCACATCATCATAGCCGCGCAGTATCAGCCCAATACAAGTTGCAAACATAGGCTGATTAAGGCTCGCTGCTTCCTTGCCCGAAATGTGCTGATCCGGAAAACCGATGCGCGCGGGCAAGCCAAGCTTGAACTCTGTGAGTTGTTTCAGATGTTTTAATTGCGAACCACCGCCGGTAAGAATGACGCCGCCGTGCAATTTATCTTCCAAATTTAATTGACGCAAATGATGCAGTACATGGTCTAAAATTTCTTCCATGCGCGCTTGTATAATTTTGGCCAAATTCTTTGCCGAAATTTCTTTGGGTTTATGACCACGAATGCTCGGGATAGAAATAAATGTATTGCTGCTCACCTCATCAGCCAATGCCACACCAAATTGTTTTTTCATCATTTCGGCTTGCGATTTTAACACGCCCAAACCACTTTTGATATCCTGCGTAATATTTACACCTGCACGCGGTATCACCGCTGTATGTTTTATAATACCATCATGAAAAACCGCAAGATCTGTAGTACCACCACCAATATCAATTATTGCCACGCCCATCTCAATATCCTCTGGGCTCATTACTGCAGCGGCACTTGCCAAGGGTTGCAATTCAAAATCTTTTATACTCAAAGACGAACGTGTAACGGCGCGCTTAATATTTTTTATCGCGTCTTTATCAGCCGTAATTATATGAAAATTTGCACGCAAATTATTCGCGCTCATACCCACCACATTCTCGCGCAAAAAAGGCCCATGACTATCAATCATAAACTCCTGCGGAATCACATCAATAATTTGATCGCCTGGGTGTATCGACGTTTTGAATTGTTCTTTAATCAGCATCTCTACATCTTTGCGGCTAACTACATCGTCCTCACTTTGTATCACGCGCTTGCCCTGCGTTTGAATGCTTTTTATATGATGCCCCGCCACGCCCACATACACTTCTTTAATTTCTAAAAAAGGATTTTTATCCTTACAATCTTGCAGCGCAGCTTCTATACATTTATTGCATTCTTCAATATTCAGCACCATGCCGTGGTTCACCCCGCTGCTGTTGCTGTGGCCGTGACCTAGGATTTCAATTTTGTCATATTCATTTTTGCGGCCAGCGATGGCTACAATTTTAGTGGTACCAATATCAAGCCCTACAATGATAGGATTATTGTTAGTGGAGTGCGCCGCTACTTTTGCTTCGGGTATTATTTCGTTTTCAGTATTCATTCCTTCGTTTCGTTTTTTGATGTTACAGGTTCGGTATTTATTATTATTTCTTTTCTTTTCTTCTTAGCAGGTTTTTCTATCGCTGGTCTTTCTGGTTCAGTTTGTTTTATCACAGCTGGCTTTACTGCTTCATTTTTTTCTTGTACTTGAGCAGTTTCTACTTTTTTTACACTGGCGGTTTCTGTTTTTACAGGCGCTATTTTTTGGGGCGCGCTGGCTACCACTTTTTTAGTAGGCGATTCGGTAATTGTTTTTTTTGTTGTCGAAACTTTTTTAGGCGCTGTTGCCGTTGCAAAACGCACAGGCTCTTTCAAAGGCAACGGTTTTGTTTTTTGGTTGGCGTATAATTTTGGTGCACTAAATGCTTCAATATGTTCTTCTTTATGATAACGCCTACAAACTAATTGATTGGCAAATCGCACGTCCAACTCTTTTACATTATCCCAATTTATTCGGTTAATTCCTTTTTTATAAAATTGAAATAGCCTGAAAAATTTATCCTCTTTATTATCTATTGTGCCAAAACGAATATTGGCATCACCTATCAAACTAACCAATTCAATATCATTGTTCGTATCCAAATTAATTTGCGAAATAGTAGCTTGCCAAAACGTATCGCGCTCGATATATTGTGCAAGGCTTACTAATTCTTTGCGCTGCTGAATAGTTGTGATGGGCCGCTCCGAAGTCAAGATTGGTAAGTCAGGATAGTATGTTCTCGACAGGGGAATCATAAATCCGCGCGCATCCAAATAATAGCCGTTGGCCGTACTATCTGTGCGTTGCACGCGCAATAATGGTGTTACTTGTTTCAGTTTAATTTTTAGATTTTGATTGCTTGTTACATATACTTCGGCGTTATCAATCCATGGGTTTGAATTTATTTTATCTTCCAACTTAGCCATATCCAACTGATCAATGGTGCTATAATCCAACACCACGTTTGATTTCATCAGCGCAGTCGCAATATCTTGTTGTGAAACAAAACCCAACTCAGGATTTTCAATCACCACCTCAAAGCCTTTTACCAATTCCTTATTATCTTTTGTAGCAGCAAACACAAACGCGCAAATAATTACCGGCACTGAGAGCAAGAAACCTAAATTCCGTAGTATATTTTTTGTTCTATTCCCCATTGAGTACATTTTTTATTGGTTCAACAATTTGATCTATATCGCCTGCGCCGGCAGTAATTAAAACTTTTGGTTTTTTGGCTGCCGCCCATGCTATCGCTCCTTCTTTTGATAAAATATGTTTGTTGGCGATACCCATTTTATCCAAAATCATCTGGCTATTTATTCCTTCCATTGGCAACTCTCGCGCAGGATAAATTTCTAATAAAATAACTTCATCTGCCAAATCCAACGCTTTTGCAAAACCATCAGCATGATCGCGTGTGCGGCTAAATAAATGTGGCTGAAAAATGACAGCTATTTTTTCATTACGGAAAAGTGAGTTGGCACTTTTGATTACTTGCGAAAGCTCTTCGGGGTGATGCGCATAATCATCAATATAAATTTGATGTTCATTTTTTATTACATACTCAAAGCGGCGGCGCACGCCTTTAAAACTTTCAATGGCTAATTTTAATTTATCAATATCCAGCCCCATGTAATGCGCTACGGCAAATGCCACCACACAATTTTCTACATTGTGCATACCACCCATGTTCAGTGTTACGCTCACTAATTTTTCGCCCAGGGTACAAATGTCAAATGTGTAACTTCCATTTTTTGTCATTACATCTTTGGCATAATAAGTGGCCGCATCATTTTGTGCGCTGTAGGTAATTTCTTCTTTTACGTTGAAATTGCTTGCCTGCTTTAATCCATGTTTATAAAACACAACCTCGGTACTACTATTCACAAATTGATAGTATGCATTTTCCATTTCCGCCACCGTTCCATAAATATCCAAATGATCGGCATCCATGGAAGTTACGATTGAAATATCCGGGTGCAGTTTCAAAAAACTTCGGTCGTATTCATCAGCTTCTACCACCACACAATCGTTTTTACTT
>JBBSPP010000198.1:0-6041 GCA_038258625.1 Chitinophagales bacterium | reverse complement strand
AGACAATATTGATAGCACGCGCGACTATAACCCATTAAAAAAAGCGGTTGATGCCCGCGAACTTGATAACTCAACTATGAACGTAGCCGAGCAAATTCAATTGATAAAAACTTGGATTAGCGTTTTAGTTTAGCTCGCTAATTATTTTTTCCAAATCTATTTCTTCGCCACACACTTCTGCAAGGCGAGTAATAGTTTGCTCTACGATGGCATCTGGGCAAGACGCTCCAGCGGTTATTAAAATTCGTTGTTCGCTTTTGCCCAAAAAATCTCTTGTAGTTTCCATTTCTTTTGTATGAAAATTATAGTGCTTAATTTCCGTACTATTTTTTATTTCCGATGCATCTTTTATATAAAAAGTTGGGAGCTTTTCTTCGTAAAGTTCTACAAGGTGCGATGTGTTGGAACTGTTGTAACCACCAATTACAATGGCCAAATCTGCCTTCGTTTGGAGCATCTCTTTTACCGCCGTTTGGTTATCGTTGGTGGCATAGCAAAGCGTATCGCGCGTATCGGCAAAATGGATTTTTACGTTTTCGCCTGATACGTTGTGCTGCTCACAAATTACATCGCGCAGGTAATTGGCTATGCCTTGCGTATCCTCGGCTAGCATGGTGGTTTGGTTTATGACGCCAATTTTTTCCAAATCTTTTTTTATAGAAAAATCGGTTGTAAAACGCCCGGCAAATTCCTTCACAAATTCAGCCTGACTTGCTTGCTGCAAAATGTATTTTTTTAGTGATTTTGCTTCTTCAATATTTTTTATAATCAATGTTGGTGCCTCGCTGGCGCACTGCGAAAATGTTGCACGAGTTTCTTCATGGTTTGGCTTTCCGTGCAAAATTAGCGAGTACCCTTTTTGCCCAATTTGGCTTCCGCGTTTCCATACTTTTTCTACAAAAGGGCAGGTGGTATTATATTGCACAGGATTAATTCCTTTTTCTTGCAACAATTTATTTGTTTCCTTCGTGGTACCAAAAGCGGGAATCACCACAATATCCTCTGCCGTAATTTCGTCCCAACTAATGTACGGATTGCCCAATGTGTCTTGTATAAATTGCACGCCATGCTTTTTTAAATCATCATTTACTTGCGGGTTATGTATCATTTCGCTCAGCAAAAAAATACGTTTGTCGGGATTTTCTTGTACGGTTCGGAATGCAATTTCGATGGCATTTTCTACCCCGTAGCAAAAACCAAAATGCCGTGCAATAAAAAATTGTAAGCGACCAATTTTGAGTTCGGTAGGCGAAAAATCTTTTTTTAATTTATCGGCATCTTTTCTTTTTTCGTTAATTGCAGAAATAAGTTGGGAGCGATAAAATGAAGGGATTTCAAAGGTTTTCATAATCTTGATGTGCAAAGAAACGAATTTGTGTTGTAATCAAATTGTCATTTCTAGTTAGAAAAATTATAATTGAAATAAGAAGTATTGGTTGGCCTATGCTGGTTCATTATCTTTGGTTGGAACAACATTTTTTTTTCATGAAAAAATACATATTAACCCTGCTCACATTTTGTAGTGCTACATTTTTGTATGGGCAGGCTGCAACAATAAAGCCCGCCGCCGCCACGCAAACTATGACTACGGCAACCTATTTAGGTACATTTCAGCCCGAAGAATCCGATCCTATTTTGATGCCCGAAATTAAAGGGCTAACGGATCATATAAATAAAAGTGTGAATGAAGAATATGTGCAACGCTACAAAGACAGCTTAGATAAAATTAAACGGGCTGCCTTGCCTATTGATGTACAAAGTTCGTCGAAGACTACCGCTTCAATAGATCCTGTAAAAGTTTCTGGTTTTGGTACTACTACCTCACAGTCCACGCCAATGGATAATACAGTGGCCATTGGCAAAAATGGATTTATCATAGCGGCACATAATAGTGCGCTGCGCATTTATAATAAAAATGGAACTGCGCAGAGCGCGCCCATCATGTTTACCAATTTTTGGAGCTCCGTAACGGGCAAAAATAGTTTGTGCGATCCGCTTGTTTATTTTGATCCCAAGGCTGATCGATTTATTGTTTTTACACAAATATGCGATAGAAGTACGTTGAATAATGTGGTATTTCTAGCATTTTCGACCACGAATGATCCTGCAGGTAGTTATCATTATTATAGTTTTAGAACCAACCTCCGAGAAGTAATTGGTACTTCCTATCCGGTAGATACTTGGTTTGATTATCCTAAAATGGCAGTATCCAAAAGTGACGTATTTGTTACAGGAAATATGTTTGCAAATGTTTCGGCTACTCAATCTACGTATGTAGAAAGTGTGATTTTACAAGTAGATAAAAATGCTTGCTATGCCGGGCAAACAAATCCCACCGCACAATTATTTAATAATATAACGGGCGATCCGTTTACCCTTGTGCCTGCTGGCCATGGTCGCGATGATGATTATGGTGATGTAATGCATTTTGCTGCTACAAATAGAGTTTCAACAACCGGAAATATTAAGATGTACACTGTTACAAATAATGTAAATAATAACCCCATTATTAGTACGGCTGATGTTGCTATACCAGCGTTTGGTATTCCTGCCAATGGTTTGCAACCGGGTACTAATTTTGTGCTCAATACGGGCGATAACCGTGGCATGTCGGCCATGTATGTAGATGGTACGGTTCATTTTGTATTTCATAGTGATGGACCCGGCAATTATGTTGCCATTAATTATAACCGATTAAGACGAAGTGGCAATACTTGGGTGGCTCAGAACAAATTAATTTCTTTTCCCAATATAGATTGTGGCTATCCTTCGGTAGCTTCGATGGGTTATACCAATCAGGATCAGAGTGCGCTTATCGTGTACGATTATAGTTCGGCCACGAATTTTCCCGGGGTGCGGGCAGTTTTTGTAGATAATAATATGAATGTGTCCAATGCAATTGAGCTCCAAAGTGGTGTGCAAAATGTACAAATTATCGATCAAATACGTCCAGGGCAAACGCGATGGGGCGACTACACTGGTATATCCAGAGAGCATAATGCGAGTACGCCCACGGTGTGGGGTTTTGGTATGTGGGGTAATGCGAATGGCACATGGTCCAATTATGTATCGGAAATAAAAACGAGCGCTTGGCCCGTAAGTATTAAAGATGAAAAAGTAGATCAAGCACAGTCTATTGAGCTGTACCCAAACCCTATAGTAGATAGCTGGAGTATTAAATTAGACATTGTGGAGGCTGGTAAATTAGATGTATTATTGTACGACTTAAATGGCAAAAAAATACGAAATTTACATACTGCCAATGTGAGTAAAGGGCGTGTTGTTTTTTCATTTAATAAAAATGGTTTATCAACAGGAACTTATGTAGTGAAAATAGTATTAAATAATTCGACCATTGGGAATGAAAAAATTATTGTATCGAAGTAGTCTGGCTCTAGTGTTGGGCGTTGTTTTTTGTGCAGGTTGTAAAGCAAAAAAAGTAGCGACTGATACTTCCGAGGTGATCAGTGAAGAAAATAATTCCGAGAAAATAGAACAACAAATACAGGTGATACCAGCGCCAGGCAGCATTAATCAGCAAGAATTGGATAGCATTAAAAATGCGCGTACGTTGGAAAAAACGCATCCAAAATCAAACAATAAAAAATAAAATACAAAGAAAAATTTAAACTAAAAAATATGAATACCGTTGCAAAAGAGATCCCCGTACAATTCACAGCAGGTGCATTAAAAGAACTGGCCAGATTAAAAACTGAGCAGCCCTCAGATAAACCATACTTGCGGGTAGGAGTGAAAGGTGGCGGCTGCAGCGGCATGACCTACGTGCTAGAGTATGACCAAAAAACTGATAAAGACGCCTCATACGAATTGCCCAATGGCGTAGAAATGATTATGGAAGCAGCCCACGAAATGTACTTATTGCAGGTGGAGATTGATTTTCAGGGAGGATTAAATTCTCGCGGATTTACATTCACCAATCCCAACGCAAGTGAGTCTTGCGGGTGTGGCACCAGTTTCGCAGTTTAAGTTTTTTTACTTATAAAAATAATTGTTAGAAAATAGCTTAGCTCATTTTCTCAATAATTGGTTGGCTTACGCCAGTAAAAGAAAATCCACCATCGTGGAAAAGATTTTGCATAGTCACTTTTTTGGTCAAATCACTAAACATAGCAATACAAAAATTAGCGCATTCTTCGGCGGTGGCATTGCCCAAGGGCGACATGCCTTCAGCATATTCAAAAAATACATCAAAGCCCGATACGCCGCTGCCAGCTGTGGTAGCGGTAGGGGATTGCGAAATTGTATTCACTCGTACTTTTTTCTTAAAACCGTATTGGTAACCAAAACTGCGGGCTATACTTTCTAGTAGCGCTTTGGCATCAGCCATATCATTATAACCAGGGAAAACTCGTTGCGCCGCGATATATGATAAAGCAATAACACTTGCCCATTCATTTAACGCATCTTGCTTCATAGCCGTCTGCATTACTTTGTGGAATGATAGTGCAGATATGTCAATTGTCTTTTGAAAATTATCATAATTCGTATCCGTATAATCTATTTTTTTTCGCACGTTGGGACTCATGCCAATGCTGTGCAAAACAAAATCAAGTTTGCCACCAAGTATCTCCACACTCTCGCTGAAGAGGTTTTCCAAATCTTCAAGGCTTGTAGCATCTGCGCCAATTACTTGGGCATCACATGTTGCGGCCAATTCGTTTATTTTGCCCATGCGTAATGCAATAGGGGCGTTGGAAAGCGTAAAAGTTGCGCCATGTTCTTTGCATTTTTCTGCCACTTTCCATGCCATTGATTTTTCATCCAATGCGCCAAAAATAATTCCTCGTTTGCCTGCTAATAAACCTGCCATAATTTGTATGATTTAATTTTTATAAAGTTTTTTACTAAGAGGCCAAAAGTACTATAATCAGTTCAATGAAAATATTCGTACAACCATTAATTCGCGCCCAATAGTTCTTCGGCGGTTTTGGTAGCGGTAGCGCTCTCTTGGTTACCGCTAAGCATTTCGGCAATTATTTTTATGCGCTCAGCTGGCAATAATTTTTTTACTTTGGTGGTGCGAATGCTATTTTTATCACTGGCTTCTTTATATACAAAAAGATGTTGCTTGGCCTTGGCGGCAATTTGCGGTAGGTGTGTAATGCTAATTACCTGATGTTTTGCTGCAAGCTTTTGCAGTAGGTTGCCAACTTTTAGCGCCGTTTCGCCCGAAATACCTATGTCAATTTCGTCAAAAATCATGCAGGGCATATCGGTAGTATGGGCTAACAAATATTTTATCATGAGCATAATACGGCTCATTTCACCGCCAGAAACTGCTTTTTGTAAGGGCTGCATTTGACCCGTATTATTTGCGTCAAATCGAAACTGAATATCATCAATACCGTTGGTTGTCATTTCTTTAAAAGAGTGCTGTATATCAAACGAGGCATTTACAAAACCCAAATCGGGCAACATACTATTTAACGCTTCGCTAAATTTTTTAATGCCCTCTATTCTTTTTATACTAAGATTTTTTGCCGCTTTTGTAGAAGTTGATTTAGTAAGTCCGGCCTGTTTTTCCAGTTCGGCAATGTCTGTTTCGGTAGTAGAAATTGTGTATAATTTTTCCGATAGCTCCTCTCGAAGTTCAATTAATTCATCGGTGGTGGTAATATTATGTTTGTGCAATATCCTGTTGGCCTGCCCTAATTTTTCGGTTACCGATTGCAGCTCTTCCTCGTCTGATGTAATGTTGCTCTCTTGTATTTCTAATTCTGTGGCTATATCTTTTAGCTCCTCTAGGCACGAAAATAGTCGTTCGCTCAGAGTGCCAATTTCGGGAGTAGCCCCTACATAGTTTTTTATATTTTTAGAAATCTGTTGCAATTGATCAATTATGGATTGCTCGCTGTTCAACAATTGATTGGCAGCGCCTAGCATGGTATCTTTTATTGCCTGTGCGTTTGAAAGTAGATTTAAGTTTTGTTCCCAATTTTCTATTTCACCGCCTTTCAAATTTAGTTCGTCAATTTCGTCAAAAATAAATTGCGTATAATCTTGCTCGGCAGTAGCCTTTT
>JBBSPP010000197.1:0-6079 GCA_038258625.1 Chitinophagales bacterium | reverse complement strand
TATGGTAGTAGTAAGTACTTAGTAGTGAGTAGTGAGTAATCTTTGGGGTGGGCTAGGCACTATAAATACTCTTTTCATTAAAAATAAAAAGAGGTTTTATAAAAAATAAGCAGTGAAAAGAACTGAAAATGCGCTATCAAAAAAAACAAAAAATAGAACTAATAAAAAGGACTAATTACTAATTACTCGCTACTAAAAACTACTAATCGACCCACTTTTAATATGCAAATCTCGCTGCGGAAATGGAATTTTGATTCCCGCTTTTTTGAATTCATCGTGAATGCGGAAACGCAAATCGCTCTTTATATTTTCGACTATAAAGGAATGGCGCGTCCAAAAATAAAGTTCAAAAATTAGTGCAGAATCGCCAAAATCCGCAAAACGCACAATGGAGGAATAAAGTGCATTATTTTTTATAATAAAAGAATTTTCCTTGGCTACGGCTTTTAAAATTTTGCGCACTTGGGTTGGCTCGGAGCTGTAATCTACACCTACGCGCACCATAAACCGGCGCTCCTCAATATTGTGGCTCCAGTTAATTACTTTTTCGGTAATAAATTTATGATTGGGTACAATCAAATTGACCCCGTCCCGATCCAAAACCACGGTGTGGCGTAGCCTAATTAATTGAATTTTACCTACAATATTATCCACCTCTATCACATCGCCAATTTCTATGGGTCGTTCAAAAAGCAGGAAAAGCCCCGAAACTAAATCTTGAAATATATGCTGCAAACCCAAGCCCACACCCACCAGCAGCGCTGCGGAACCAACCAATAACGCATTGAGGCTAAAGCCAATAATTTGCAAGACTAAAATAAATGAAAGCAAAAAAATCATGTATTTGGCTATCATATACACGCTGTAGCGGCGGCCGTATTCTAGGTTATCTTCAGTGCGTGGACCAATCAAAATTCGCTTGATGGTTATACGCAACAGCCACGCCAAAATGAGCAATACAAGTATGATAATTAAAATTCCGGGCGTCAGTGTATGCTCATTGATGGTAATTATATTAAAATTCAAATACTTATCCAACGAGCTATTGTCGGTGTCGATTTTATCCAAATCCTTAAGGATGTTCTTGTCGGTGAGTTTGTGCTTGCTTTGCATTGCTTGGAGCAAAAGTAAGGAGTGCGATGCGGAAAAAGGAAAAACTTTTTAGCACGCTAAGGCAAGTAGAATTTTAAAAAAAAATAACCTTTAATTTTTGATGAAAAATTGGGGCCGCATCCTATATATTTGCGCCACAGTAAATTTGGGGGATTAGCTCAGCTGGCTAGAGTGCTTGCATGGCATGCAAGAGGTCATCGGTTCGACTCCGATATTCTCCACAAAAACAAGCTACCTTCGGGTGGCTTTTTTGTTTTGAAAAAGATTATCCTACTGTACTTTTACACCATGAAACGCACCATTGGAGATCAGCTAAAAGAATACTTTTTCCTTAAAAAGAAAGACCCCGAGGCTAACAAGGGCATCAACGTAAAACTAATGCACGGCATGAATCGGATTTCGATTTTCATTTTTTTGTTTGCAATGTGTGTACTTATTTACCGGCTGCTTTTTAAATAATCATTCATGATTTTGGCCGCTCGCTTTGAAGCGCCGCCCTCTCCCAACCGCTGTTTTATTTCTTTGTATTCTGCTATTATTTTGGTGCGGCTTTCGAGTTCTAAAAGTTTTTTTAATTCTTCGGTCAGTTTTATTTTGTTCAAATCTTTCTGAATTAATTCTTTCACCACTTCCTTATTGGCTATCAAATTTACGAGTGAAATGTAGGGCACTTTTATGAGCCGCTTGGCTATTTGGTATGATACGCCGCCACTTTTGTAGCATACAATTTGCGGCACTTCGTACAGCGCCGTCTCTAGGGTGGCCGTGCCTGATGTTACTAGGGCAGCTTTGGCTTTTCGCAACAAACTGGATGTGCCCGAGCTGTGTAATTTTACTTTGTTATATACCAAAAACTCATCATAAACATCAATGGGCAAATTGGGCGACTTCGCAATTTGAAATGTATAATCAGGAAAATTATCGACTACTTCCAACATAACGGGCAGCATCGATTTTACTTCCTGCGCGCGGCTGCCGGGCAGGAGTGCAATTAGTTTTTCATCGGTGGGCGCGCTCAAATCTATTTGCTCTAATAGCGGATGGCCTACATAATCTATTTCCAAACCATGCTTGGCGAAAAATTCTTTTTCAAACGGTAAAATGCAGAGGAGTTTATCGGTGTATTTTTTTAGTTTTTCTACTCTATTTTCTTTCCAAGCCCAGGCTTGTGGGGCTATGTAATAGATTATTTTGTAGCCTTCCTCTTTGGCCCATTTGGCCAAACGCAGATTAAAACCCGGGTAATCAACCAGCACAATAGCATCTGGTTTTTCCTGAGTAATTTGTTTTTTTATGACCTTAAAATTATTGAGAATCGTACGAATATTCATTACCACTTGGCTAAAACCCATGAAGGCCAACTCAGTAATATGTTTATGAATAGTAACGCCCTCGGCCCGCATTCTATCGCCGCCCCACCCTACAAAAGTTGCCGTGCCGTCAATCGTTTTTAGCTCTTTTACCAAAGCTGCGGCGTGCATATCGCCACTCGCCTCGCCTACTACAAAAAAGTATTTCATGGTTCTTTTTTTAGAAAAAATCAAACTTATAACCCACCACAATAATGGCATAAATGCCTACGGCCACAAAAATTCCGTACAAGGTTTTATACAACTTTCTGTTTTTATAAAAAGTAAATAACGGAATGCAAGCTATAAGCCCCAACGAAATAGTGGACGAAACGGCCCGCGGATTTTGCTGCAACAACTCAATAAAATAAGCAACCGAAACATTTTGGGGCATATACCTAAGCATATAGACCATCACCATCCCAAGCAGGGGAATAATAATACCCAGAAAAAAACCAAAGAAATAATTGTTGCGGTGCATGAGGGCGAAAGTACGTTAGGGATTAGCGGGTTTAGGAAGTTTAGAAAAAATGTTTAGTGGGTTTGAGAGATTTAGTTTTTTCAATTGCAAGTCATTTGAGCATTTTTTTGTTGCACAAAAAAATGGCGCAGTTTACAACTACGCCATTTTTATAATTTTCTGATTTTTCAATTAATCTTTTGTAACCACTACGCTTCCTTGATTATTAATTTTCAACAAATAATTTCCTGTTGGCAAATTTCTCATATCAATTGGTGTAGTATTACTAAGTGTACCTTTTTGAATTTCTATACCGTCCAAGTTGAATAGACTGTAATCTTCGGGCTTAGCTAAACCATCAGTCTTTACATAATCAAACGTAGGGTTAGGATAAACAATAATTTTTAATTTAGACTCTTGATTGGATACTGATAGTGGTCCAAGCTGAAGTTTAGAAATTTTATCACCATCTGAAGATATATAAAGTACATTATTAATAATCTCAAGGTCTCTTGGAAAAAACGGACTCATATTCGCTACCACAGTATAAGTCGTTGCAGGAATTGAACTTAGACTCGCTTTTCTTATTTCGGTACTTTGGGCAAAATAAATATCAGTGCCATGAACCGCAATACCACGCACTACATTGTTTGGAGCTAAATTTGTAACCGCATCAACGGCGGTAGGTGTAGGTGATGTAATATTTATTCTAGAAATCTTTTTAGCAAAATCATCTGAAATATACAGGAAGTTACCGTCAACCGTTAAATAACCAGGCTCCATGTAATTAAGGAGTGTGTCATGAACATCAGGAGTAAGGTTTACACGCGAAATTTTATCACCAAATTGTTCTGCAACGTAAAGAAAATTATTTTTGATAGCGATTCCATTTGTTCCGAAAAAACTGTACTTCCCAACGCCTAGCCTAGTAGTATTTTGACCATTCACAGGAAGCGGGGCGGTAATATCCATTTTATTAACCTCTGATGAACCCGCTATGTATAAATCATTATTTTCAATTGCAATATCTGTACCAGAAATATCAATCACTACATCTGTGGTTACAGGCGTTGCGGCGGTAACATCAATTTTCACAACTCTATCTAATGCAAAAGTAGCTGTATCATCAATAATCACATAAAGATCATTACCCTTGCTAGTCATACCAGTAGGGTCAGGAAGCCCGGTAATAACATCGGTTACTTGCGCTTTAGTGATGTAACTGCCCAAAAGCAAGGTGGCGATAAATAAAAGTTTTTTTAGTGTTGTCATTTTTTTTTGATTTAAATTTTTTTAAAATAAGATCTCAAAAATTTTGGGAACGCAAATGTATAATGAGGTAGTAAAAAATTCGTCATCGGAATGTAAATAGAAACTTCGCAACGAATAAATTAGTACATAAGTAGAAGTCATTTATTGTAGCATCCCCAAACGCTATAAACTTTTAAGTAAAAAAAAACAAAAAACCAACAAAAACAAGCATTTCCGAGGGCAAAGGTCATCATCCCGACACCGAAGATTTTCACCTCTACGATGTGCGCTTCTAGCTCGGCTTTTTCGGTTCCCCGCAGAGGTCTCGTTGCGCACAGCGCAATGGACTCTGCGGTTTGTTTTACTTAGCAAGTTTTCCTGCGTACCACCGCAGAGTAGTAACGCTTGCAGCGTCACAAACTACTGCGGAGACAAAGTAGAATAATAAAAATCGCTTTCAACTTTCAACTCTCAACTTTCCATTAAATAAACCCTACCCCCTATCTTCGCACCTCAATAAAAAATTTTACAGCATTATGAGTAACGGATATTTTGATTTTCCCACCCCAAAAAACGAGCCCATTCGAAATTTTGAAAAAGGTAGCGATGATAAAAAAAAGCTGAAAGATGCACTAGCAAAAGCTAAAAAAAACAAGGTAGATATACCGCAGTATATTGGCAGCGAAGAAGTGCGTACGGGCAACAAAGTATCTATTCACCCACCTCACGAAATCAAGCACAACCTAGGTTCGTATCATAAAGGAGAAAAAAAACACATTACGCAAGCCATTAATGCAAGCCTAAAAGCCCGCGATAAATGGGCGGCCATGCCGTGGGAGCAGCGCGCGTCTATTTTCCTAAAAGCGGCAGACTTAATTGCGGGTAAATATCGTTTCGATATGCTAGCGGCTACCATGCTTGGCCAAAGCAAAAATGCCTACCAAGCCGAGATAGATTCTACCTGTGAGTTCATTGATTTTTTACGCTTCAATGTTCATTTTCTCAGCAATATTTATAAGCAACAACCCATAAGCAGCGTGGACGTATATAACAGAGTGCAGTACCGCCCGTTAGAAGGTTTTGTGCTGGCCGTTACGCCGTTCAATTTTACAGCCATTGGTGGTAATCTCCCTACTTCTGCCGCCATGTGTGGCAATGTGGTGGTGTGGAAACCCGCCGAAACACAAATTTATTCTGCCTACCTCACCATGAAAATTTTGAAAGAAGCAGGCTTGCCTGATGGTGTTATTAATCTAATTTTCTGTCGTGGCCCCGAAGTTGGCGAGGTTTGTTTTTCGCACAAAGATTTTGCGGGTGTTCACTTTACAGGTAGCACAGGCGTGTTCCAAAATATGTGGAAAACGATTGGCGAAAACATAAGTAATTACCGCAGCTACCCCCGCATTGTAGGCGAAACGGGTGGTAAAGATTTTGTGATGGTACACCCTAGCGCACAACCGCAGCAATTGGCTACGGCATTATTGCGTGGGTCTTTTGAGTTTCAGGGGCAAAAATGTAGTGCGGCATCTCGTGCTTATTTGCCCAAAAGCCTTGCAAAAGAAATTTTAGCTAAGTTGACCAAAGATTTAAAAACCCTGAAAATGGGAACGGTTGAAGATTTCCGAAACTTTATTACAGCCGTCATAGATGAGCGCGCGTTTGATAGTATTGCAAAATATATTGACGGTGTAAAAAAAGAAAAAGGAACAAAAATTATTGCCGGCGGTAAGTATGATAAAAGCAAAGGGTACTTTATAGAACCAACGGTTATAGAAACCACCAACCCCGAAGCCACCACCATGTGCGAAGAAATTTTTGGCCCCGTGCTGACTGTATATGTATATGAAGATGCAGACTTTAGCAAAACATTGCAACTGGTGGATAGCACATCGCCCTACGCATTGAC
>JBBSPP010000196.1:0-6091 GCA_038258625.1 Chitinophagales bacterium | reverse complement strand
CGCAAAGGAGAAAAAGTAGAAGAGATGAAACCCGTTATTTTAGAGCCAAAAAAAGATGTAGAGTTGGAACTGGAATATGCGGATACCGTGGGCCATATTAGTTTAAAAACGTTGGATAAAAATAGCCGCAAACGAAAAACAAGCGGTAATAGAAATAATCCAAATCGAAACCAGACCACTAAAAATACTGTTGGCAATAATCCTTCAACATCAAAAAGTGGAAATAAGGCCGTTAATAAACCCACTGGCAATCAACCTCCTGGCGATAAACCTGCAGGAAATAATCCTTCGGGAAATAAACCTACAAACCGTAATAAAAAACGCCGACCACCAAGACCAAAAACGGACGGTGGCGATGCGCAGAAACCGAGTTAGAAATTGGTTATGCTGTAGATTAAAATTTGGTTGGTGCTCTGGAAATAATATTTGAAGATTGGATAGAAAACTCCATTGGCGAATAGTTAAAAACTGAATCGCTAATTTGCTTTCTTTTTTAAGCAAATGAAATGATGATTAAAATCATTTCCTTCAAGAATATTTTATTCTGAAATTCTTTAGGGTCTACGCAGCTCGGCCCGTGACTTTGGGCGAAGGGCATCTTTCCATTTAAACCCTTCCAGAAACCGATCTGATTCGGGTATTTTTTCCATTGGATAAAATGCGCCTTTGGGTTGTGTGTAAAATATAATTCTCTTCACTTGTTTTTCTTTAAATAGCATTTTGATTTTTGCTCCCTCCGCCTTGTTAAGTCCAATAAACTGGTCTTCATCATTGGTGGCATAATAAATGCTTTCGGCATTTCCCGTTACAATGGCATTTTGTATTTCATTATTTTCAAAAAAAGCATCTATGTCTTTTCCTTTTATTTGGTTGTACATTTTTGGGTACTGCGTATCATTGATAATAAAAGAGTTCGTACGCAGCTCTGTTTTTTGAACTTTATTATTGGTCATGTACAAAAAAATAGTATCGCCCTCGGCCTGCTGATTGCTGCTCCACACAACGGGTTTTTTGTATAACCGAAACATAGAATCTGCCTGCATATAAACCAAGCTATCGCACACGGCTTGCATACTATCACCATACACTTTCACATTTTTATCGCAAACGATTACTTTTTTATCGTCAACTGCTTCGGGTTGTTTTTGATACAACAGTTTGTAAGTACTTTTATTATCCAACGCCATGCGAGCACTTATTTTATCTACATCTATGCTGCGCACCGCCACCATCGTATCGCTTGCTATAAACACAGAATCATTGTCTGTAACTGTTATCAGTAAAGGGTTTTCGCTGGCTACCAAAAATTTATTATACTCATTATACTCTACTCTGTTGGCGAGCATTTCCATACGTTGTACCGTATCTACATAACGCACTTCACCAATTGCTATGCCGTATCCTGTTTCTTTATTATAGTTAGCAGCTTCGGTATAGAGTATCGTATGTTCCTTTTTATCAATAATTATAACACGCCCGCGCGCACTGCCACTGCCAGTTTTTTGATTGTACTTTATTTTATCAGCTTTAATTATTTGTTCGCTATTCTCTACATTGGTTCGTTCGCTAAAAATGGCAATTCCCGTCGTTTCATTGTATTTACCTCGCTTAGTTTCTATTACAGCATCCTTGCCGTATATGGTTGATTGATCCAAAAAAACAATGTCTTTAGAATCTGTATTATACGTCAGCTCTTTTGATTCTATGTCGGTTTCCGTGCTGGTAATAAATACATTATCTCTAAAATACGACTGCTTACTACGCCCATTATATTTTCCATAATCGCTGCTTACCGTGGTGCCATCGCTTATTAATTGACCACCATTTGTATAAATTCCAATTTTACTTTTAAGGTTATACACTAGGTCATCAGTAATAAGTTGACTGCCTTTATCAAAAATCTGCACATTGTCTTTCATCACAGCTTGGGCAGTATTGCCAGAGTATTCTACATAATTTGCTTTGGCCGATGTAGTACCACCCTTAAAAATTTCTACATTGCCAAATGCTTTCAATTTATTTTCGGTATCATTTATATAAGCACTATCGCAGGTCATAATGATATCATCACTGCGCACTTGTACGTCGCCAACTAATTTATTCAGGTAGCCCTCTTTGTTATTTTTAATGGCGATCAAATCATCCGATTTCTCAATCTGAATTTTTGTCTTGCCATTTTCCGTGATAGAATCTTTTTTTACTAATTGGTTTTGCCGCGCCAAACTATCTTTTTTTTGAGCCAACGATGGCACAACAGAAAGGAGGATAAATAGAAAAGAGAGAAAAAAAGTACGGTAAAAAAGCATGAAGTTACTTAATGTTATTCGGTGCTTTTAACGGTGGCGATGGTTCTTTTTTTCCACCAAAAATATTCAAATTGACGTAGCGATATGGCCTTGCGCTAAGGTCATACACCAAATTATTGAGCGACTCGCTTGTGTTTTTTAGGTTGGTATAGAGCGCTGGGTCATTCATCAAAAGCCCTAAACTACCATCGTTAGAATTTACCTTGCCCAGTGTAGTTTGTAGCGAAGCAATTGTAGCGTTCAGCTCATTTACAGTTTGGTCTAATTGTAATTTGCTAAGATTATTAGTTGTAGTTTCTAGGTTCGATAAGGTATTATTTATTCTGCCATTATTTTTATTTAAGTTGGTTGCAAATCCGCTCAGGTTATTCATCACGTCATTTACGTTTCCTTTTTGGTTACCAAGCGTTGTAGCCAAGCCAGCAAACTCGCCAGTTATGGTATTCAAATTGGCGATAGCTTGTTTCAAATTTTGCTGTGTAGGAATACTCAAAATTGCCTTTACCGATGCCACCGCGGTATCAAGCGAGGAAAGTGTATGTTTCAAATTCTCTACGATAGGAGCTATTTCTTCCGAAGCTTTATCTATCATACCAGCTTCTGTTTCGCCCATAATTTTCGATTCAGATTCTAAAAAGGTGGTTGACGTACCCATATCAAGACGAATAATTTTTCCTCCAAGCAATCCGTCAGAAGCAATGATTGCCTTGGTATCGTTCGGTATATTCACATTTTTATCTACCGTCATTTCAACGGTAATCCCTTTTCGTACGTCACCGTCGGTAATATATATTTCAGTTACTGATCCAACAGCAAACCCATTGAGCATGACATAATTTGCCGGTTTCAAACCCGATACATTTTGATAGTTTGCTATCAATACTTTTTTATTGGAAAATACTCCATGCCCTTTTAAAAAATTATAGCCTAGCACAAAAACAGCTATTCCCACCACACCCAATATTCCAATCTTTACCTCATTTGCAATTTTCATAACTTATATTATTTCGTATTTTTTCTGTTGATGCAAGTTAATGCTATCACTAGTTTTCTACTTCACTTTTGTATTTTTTTACGGCATTTAGAATTGCCCGTGCGCAATTGTCCTTGCCTACTTCGCTATTTAGCATAGCTTCTTCGCTAGGGTTATTCAAAAAACCAAGCTCTACCAACACGGCTGGCATGGCTGTACCTGCTAGCACTTCTAGGCTCATTTGTTTTACGCCTTTACTCGCTCTACCCTGACTGCCAAATTCTGCCTCTATATAACTACCCAAGGCAATGCTTCTATCCAAAAAATTTTGAGAATACTGTGCAATTAAAATTTGATTCAACGGATCTTTCGGATCAAGAAGTCCTTCATCAGCCACATAATTTCCAGCGAATTCACCAATCGCTCCCTCCTTCTGATCTGTACGGCTCAGGCCTAATACAAATGTTTCCGTGCCATTGGCCGTGGTAACTCGTTGCGGGCTACTATTTATGTGTACGGAAATAAACAAATCTGCCTTCGCACCCATAGAAAACTGATGCCGATGTTGTAGCGATTGCTTTATGCTTAAATCATTACCGCCCGCCAGCACATCATAATCGCGCGTATACAGTACTTGCACTCCAGGTATTTGTGCTTCTATCATTCGGCCCAAGCGCATGGTTACGCTTAGCGCAATATCTTTTTCTACCGAGTACTGCCCGTGGCAGCCTGGGTCTTTGCCGCCGTGGCCAGCGTCAATAACTATTTTTTTTATACGTTGCACTGGCACGGGCGCGTCGGGCTTAGCCATTAATAAAAAACTAGCCACCATAAAAGCAGCCATTAGTAATAATATAGAGAGTTGTTTTAATTTCATTTTTTATAGAATATGCTGTTATAAATCATTTAACCCTTGTCACAAAATCTTTGACAACGAGTACCTTACTTTTACGCCAAAATTTTTTAATTGCGTAAAGTTAAATCATTCGATCTTTTAGCAAAAGCCGCTAGCAGTTTTATTCTGTTAGCGGCGCTGTTATTTGTCAATGTTTTAACACGTGCACAAACTACAGATTCGGTCGCAAAGTTACCGTCTGGTAGTGCAAGTGTTGTTGCAACACCCGATTCAATTGTTATAGATTCTACAGCAAATTTACGCGCCGTACCCATTGCGCAAGATGATCTGAGCGACCCGGTATTTTATGAATCGCTTGACTCAATTGTGTATGACGCGGAACAAAAACGATTGTATCTATACCGAGATGCTCAAATAAAATATCAGGATATTGTAGTGGAAGCTAGCCACATTATTTACCAACAAGATAGCAGTACAATGGTGGCCGAGGCGTTGGAGTGGGAAGTTGATTCAATAGATAATCACTACCTTACTAAGGGCGATGAAAAAACAAAATTTAAAGACATGCGATTTAATTTCAAATCGCAGCGCGCCATTTTGAGCAATGCGTATAGCCAATATGGAGAGGGTTTTATAAAAAGTGAAAAAATAAAACGCAACAAAGACCAAAGTATTTATGGGCTCAATAATATTTATACCACTTGCAATTTGGAAGATCCGCACTTTGGCATTCGGGCTAAAAAAGTAAAAATCATACCCAATAAAGTGGCCGTAAGCGGCTCGGCAAATTTAATTGTAGAAGACATTCCTACGCCGCTATTTTTACCTTTAGGTCTTTTCCCACTAAAAAAAGGACAGAAGTCAGGCTTCAAATTACCCACCTATGATGTAAGCCCATCCTTGGGTTTTGGGCTGCGGCAAGGAGGGTATTATTTTGCTATAAATGATCATCTTGATTTGCTAGCTCTGGCCGATTTTTATTCATTGGGAAGCTACCGTGTCAGCCTACTCAATAATTATGTGTGGCGATACCGTTTCCAGGGCAATGCCTCTATTGAATATTCTTATAATAAGCGCGGTGATGAATTCTCGAATAATAATAGCAACGCACAGCGTGATTTTATTGTAAACTGGACCCACCAATTAGATCCTAATGTGCGACCGGGCACCAACTTTTCGGCGCGCGTGCGGTTTGGTACCAGTTCTTTTTATCAATTAAATTCTTACGACGCCAGCAATTATTTATCCAATACGTATCAAAGTTCTATAGCGTACAGCAAAACTTGGGCGGGCAAACCACTTAACCTTACCGTGGCCGCCAATCATAATCAAAACACACAGACCGGCGTGGTAAATGTGCAGCTACCACAAATTACGTTTTCGGCCAATCAATTGTATCCATTTAAATTTCGGCAAAATATAATTAAGCCTCGTTGGTACGAAAAAATTGCAGCTAGTTACCAGCTTGATGCCGTTAATAATTATCAGTTTATAGATACCCTGTTGGACATTAATAATATACAGGCAAAAGATTTGAGCAACGGTATAAAACACACCGTGCCTATTAATGCTACTTATAATTTGTTCCGCTATATCAACGCCAACTTTAGTGCTACTTATAATGAATACTGGCTTACACAAAAAATATTTCAATCATACAATTTTCAGGAAAATAAAATAGATTCTAATATTCAAAATGGTTTTTTCACGGCGCGCGATTATGGACTGAATGCGAGTTTTACCACTCGGGTTTATGGTATCAAATTATATAAAAAAGGACGAGTAAGCGGCATTCGTCATGTAATTACCCCCAATGTAAATTTGCAATACCGCCCCGATTTTGGCCAGCCAGAATTGGGCTACTATTACGATTCTTACACCAGTCAAAATTTTAATAGGCAGCGGCTTTCCTATTTTCAAGGGCAGGTATATGGCGGCCCAAGCAATGGTAAGGTG
>JBBSPP010000195.1:0-6117 GCA_038258625.1 Chitinophagales bacterium | reverse complement strand
TTTTCTTTTAAAGCCTTGATTATTTGGCTCTCGTTAAATTTACTTCGTTTCATATTTTACAGTTTAAAGTTAATAGTTTTCTGATTTTTAAACTGTCCAATTTTTAGGGAAGGCTACAAAGTGTTGTGAGAGTATCTGCAAATTGGTACTACGTTAGCTTTACGTAACGGATACTGTATAAAATCTCGTTTGGATACTTGTGCAAATCTTAAAATTCAAATTATTTTTATGCTATGAGCAATTCCATAGTTGTCAATCTAAAAATATTTAATAGAAATTATAAAATAAAAGTGCCGCCCGAAGAAGAATCTTTTGTGCGAAAAACAGCTGAGGATATTAATAATCACATAGCTGATTTTCAGAAAAAATATCGGGGGCGGGATGTGCAGGATTATTTTGCGCTTACGATGATTGCGCGCATGACGACGGCCAAGCCTGAACTTGCGAGTAATGATGATGAAGTAATTGAGGAGTTGGAAAGAATTGGAAAGTTGATAAATTAATATGACAAACAAAGAAATTTCAGGTCAATTCACCACCCTAGCCAAATTATTGGACATTCACGGCGAGAGTTCTGCTAAGGTTAAACATTGCACTGATGCTGCTATTGCAATTGAACAATTGCCCTACGAAATTGAAGAGGTAGGCATTGAAGCAATCGAAGGGCAGCGCGGAATTGGCAAACGGATAGTCGATGCTATTCTGCAAATAATGGATGACGGCCAATTGGCCGCGCTGAAAAATTTAAGCGAAAAAACACCTAAAGGTATTTTGCAACTTATGGGCATTCGTGGAATTGGGGCTAAAAAAATAGGGCAACTTTGGCGGGAGTTAAACATTGAAACACCCGAAGATTTATTACTTGCCTGCAACGAAAATAAATTAATTGCGCTGAAAGGTTTTGCCGAAAAAACGCAATCCACAATTAAAGAAAAAGTTGAATTTTATTTTGAGAGTAAAGGGAGTTTGTTGTGGAGCCAAGCGGAGCAGATAATTGAGCATGTACAACTTACAATTAAGAATTTATATGGCAGTTCACGTGCCTGGCTAATTGGTGATTATTATTGGCAAAATGAAACGGTTCGTTCTTTTGATTTTATTATTGATATAGGCCAGGCTGAGCTTGCGGATGCTTTAACGAAAGATGACTGGCAATTAATTGAAAGCAACTCCAATATATTTGTCTATAAATATCGCGATCAACTAACCTTCAAATTTATAGCCACCGCAGCAAGTGATTTTAAAAATCAACTCTTTTTACACACTTTTTCTGAAGATATGAGGGTGCAAATTGATGTGGAAAAATTGCAAGATTATAAAAATGAGGAAGATGCTTTTTTGAAATTGGAGATGGAATTTATGTCGCCCTTTTTGCGAAATAATATAAACGCTTTCAATAAAGCCAAATCAAAATCCTTGCCGAATATTATTCAACTTGGTGATATAAAGGGAGTAATTCACAACCATACAAATTGGAGCGACGGTACTCATACTATTGAGCAAATGGCAAATGCCTGTATAGAAAGAGGCTATGAATATTTTGTGCTGAGCGATCATTCCAAAACATCATTTTACGCCAATGGATTGTCGAAGCAGCGAATTGCCGAGCAGCAATTAGAGATAGATGCCGTGAATGAAAAACTAAAACCTTTTAGGATTTTCAAAAGTATTGAGTGCGATATTTTGGGTGATGGGAATTTGGATTATGAAGATGATATGCTGGCAACTTTTGATGTGGTAATTGCATCCGTACATCAAAATTTAACCATGACGGAAGAAAAAGCAATGGCCAGATTAATGGCCGCCATCGAAAATCCGTTCACCTCAATTTTGGGTCATTGCACGGGGAGGTTATTATTATCTCGCCAAGGGTATCCTGTTAATCATAAAAAAATAATTGATGCTTGTGCCGCCAATGATGTGGTAATAGAAATTAATGCCAATCCTCGCCGGCTCGATATGGATTGGCGATGGATAGATTATTGTATGCAAAAAGATGTGCTATTGAGTATTAACCCAGATGCGCACCATATTAATGGGATTGACGATATTCGATATGGAGTGCAGGTAGCGCAAAAAGGAATGCTGCCCGCCGCTATGAATTTAAGCAGTTTTAGCCTGGCAGAGTTTGAAGAATTTTTACATCATCAGCATCAAAAACGAATGTAGCCAGTGCCCCTTCGGCTGTTTTTTCCGCTCGCTTTTCCCTATATTTGTTTGCCCAATCTAAGCCAACAATTTTGAGCGTATGGTGGGATACAAATAATTTATTATAAGTTTTAGACAATGAGTATGCAAGATTTTTACACAATAGAAGAAGGTAAAATTTTTTTAAAAAAAACACCCTGGTTTGGCAAACGAGAAGTAGCCCAAATTGATGAGGCCACACAGGAAACAGTAATAGAAGCACTCACGCAGAGCTTTGCTGATTTGGTAAAAGAGTGGGATGAGTTTATAAAACACTTTAAAACCGAAACCGAAATTACTCGCCTTGCAGGAAAACTTTCGCGTAAGAAAAATTATTTTTCAAAAGCAAAAGCAATTGGTGATTTTGAAAATCTGTTTGTTTCTATCGATGAAGTAGAAAAGAAAATTGAACGCCGTGTGCTAGAAGTGATTGATGCGAAAAAAGCACTTTGCTCAAAATTAGAAGAAGCAAGCAAAGACCCCGATAGCTGGAAAAACGCCACCAAAGAACTTACAGATATTCGAAAAGAGTTTGGTGATTTGCCACAAGTGCCGCACCCCGAAGATGAGGATTTGAAGAAAAAATTGGAAGAACTCATTAACGATTTTTTTATAGAAAAGTCAAAACACCATGAAGAGTTTGAGCAAGAGCTCATGGCAAATCTTGCCACCAAAATGGAATTGTGCGAGCGTGCTGAAGGACTTAAAGAAAGTGAAGATTGGCGAAAAACAACGGATACGTACGCGCAACTTTTGGAGCTTTGGAAAAATGTAGGACCTGTGCCACGCCATAAAAGCGAAGAACTTTGGATGCGCTACAATGCCGCAAAAGATTATTTTTATAGTCGCAAACAAAAATTTTATGATGACCTAATTGAAAATTTGGAAGCAAATCATAGAGAAAAAGAGGTGATTATAAAACAAACTGAGGCTATAAAGGAAAGTACAGATTGGAAAAAAACGAGTGATCAAATGAACGAGCTAATGAAGGCTTGGAAAAAAATTGGGAACGTTGGCAAAGAGGTAAGTGATGATGTGTGGAACCGATTTAATGATGCCCGCAATCATTTTTACACAAACAAAAAAAATCATTTTGCTGGTAAAAAAGTAGAAGAAGAAAATAACCTGGCAAAACGTGTATCTATTGCTCAGCGCGCTGAGGAGCTAAAAACGAGTACAGATTTTGAAAATGCAACTACTGAATTTCATGAGTTGATGGAAGATTGGAAATCTGCAGGCTATACAAATCGAAAGCTTGCGAATGAGCAGTGGGAAATTTTTATAAGTGCGCGTAAACATTTTTTTGAACAAAAAGATGCCGCCCGCGATGCGCAGCGTGGCGATATAATGGAGGAGGTCAATAATAAAATTGGCCGCAACATTGGGGTTATCAATAAGTTGCAAAAAGAACTAAGCATTGAGCAGGGTGTGGTTGATGACGCCAAGGAGCGATTGGAAAATATTGCGCCAAGTGCCAATGCTTTTGAAAGCCAAGAACGCTATGAGAAAATACTGGCAGAGGCCAAAGAAAAAGTATGGCAAGTACAACAAAAAATTGATGATATACAGGTAAAAATAGATGCCGATAAAAAAGAGCGTGGCAGATTATTTTACGAACAAAAAAGAGCCGAGGAGCGCAACCCAGAACTTAAAAAAGAACGTTTAGAGCGCGAAGCTAACTCAGTACGAAAAGAGCGCAGGCCAATATCTGACAGCCGCAGAGGAGATAATAGAGATTATAAATCTACAAATACCAAACCTACTGAAACCATGCTAGGCGCGCAACTGAAAGGCCTAAACTTTGATGGGTTGGACGATTAGAGATTTATGTAATAAATTTCTTGTTAATGAAATTTAATCTATTATATTGCGTAAAATATAAAAACAAAAAATGCAATGGAAAAAACCCTTTTTAGCCAAATAGAAGAATTAGAACACGAGCAGGTAGTACTTTGCCATGATAAAGCGGTGGGGCTTACTGCGGTTATTGCCATACATAATACCACACTTGGCCCGGCATTGGGCGGAACGCGTATGTGGAACTATGCAACTAAAGAAGAAGGCATAACCGATGCGCTAAGACTCTCACGAGGAATGACGTATAAAGCGGCCATTTCGGGCTTGAATTTGGGCGGCGGGAAAGCGGTAATTATTGGCGATCCATCAACAAAAAGTGAAGCACTTTGGAGACGATACGGAAAATTTGTGGACTCGCTAAACGGAAAATATATAACCGCCGAGGATGTAAATACGAGCACCAAAGACATGGAATACATTCACATGGAAACGAAGCACGTAACCGGTATCCCGGAATACATGGGCGGCAGTGGCGATCCTTCGCCCTTTACTGCGTACGGAACTTTTGTGGGCATAAAAGCATGTGCAAACAAAAAATGGGGAAGTGATTCATTAGAAAATAAAAAAATATTGGTGCAAGGTGTTGGGCATGTTGGGCAGTATTTGGTAGAGCATTTGACCAAGGCTGGTGCTTATGTTATGATTAGCGATATTGACGAAAAAAAGATTAAACAAACCGTGGATGCCTCGGGCGCGAAAGTGGTGGCACCTGATGAAATTTTTGATGTTGATATGGACATTTACGCACCTTGTGCATTGGGGGCTACAATCAATGATGAAAGTTTGCCAAAATTAAAATGTTCCATCATTGCGGGTGCGGCAAATAATCAGTTAAAGGATGAGGTGAAGCATGGCGAAGCGGTGAAGAAACTTGACATTTTATATGCGCCTGATTTTTTAATAAATGCTGGTGGATTAATGAATGTAGCTGGCGAAGCTTATAGCGTTTATAATCGTGAAAAAGTAACAGCGGATGTAGAAAAAATTTATAGTCGCCTACACATGATATTTAATAAAGCAGCGAATGAAAATTTGACTAACCAAGCGGCGGCTATTAAAATGGCAGAGGAGCGTATAGCAGCGGTGGCTAGAATTAAGTCAGTGCTTTAGATTTAAAAAAAAACCAAAAAATAAAATCCCAAATTCCAGTAATGGAATTTGGGATTTTTCTATTTCGAATTTTTATTTATTAACCACCAGCTACATTCACCGTAAGAATATCTTTATCAAAAAGATAAAGGCCTGATTTTTCATCACCTATAAGTTCAAGTTTATCAAGCATGGTGCGGGCAAGTGCTTCTTCCTCAATTTGCTCAGTTACGTACCACTGCAAAAAAGTATGTGTGGTATGATCACGTTCTTGCAAGGCAAGGTCAACCAAATTATTTATACTTTCAGAAACCATAATTTCATGTGCGAGTAATGCTTTGAAAGCATGATTTATTGACGGGTAAGTTTGAACAGGTTGCTCTAAAAGAGGCACTGATGCAAAACCACCTCGGTCGTTTATAAAATGTATTAGTTTGAGCATGTGCTGCCGCTCCTCGTCGCTTTGGCGGTAAAAAAAAGCAGTTACATTGTCAATGCCGGGTTGAATCTCGGCCCAGCTGGCCATGGCCAGATATACTTGTGACGACTGTGCTTCTACTTTAACTTGGGCATTCAGCGCGTCTTTAATTTTTTGTGATAGCATAATTTTTAATTTATTGCTAAGGTAAATTATTAAGTATGGAAAGGAATAGATTTTATTTTAAAAGAAAATTAAAAACCCTTTACAAAAATGCAAAGGGTCTAATCTCTATTGTCTAAAATTTAATCTTGTTATTAGTGCTTATGCGTATGCTCCAACTTTATAAAATCATCAACGGAAATGCTTTTTTCATCGGTGTCTAATTTTTCTTCAAGAAAAGCAAACACTTTATTATTCAGCACTTGGCGGTATGTTTTTTCGTAGGTGTCTCGGTCTTGCATTTGTTTGTTTATAAACTGCTGTGCCCAATCGGCACTATCATCAAAAGCTTGGCCGCCAAAATATTGTTGCAATTGTATTTTTACCGCCGTTTCAATTTCTTC
>JBBSPP010000194.1:0-6131 GCA_038258625.1 Chitinophagales bacterium | reverse complement strand
ATGTTCAGCTGGTACACATTTTCAAGCTCATTTGTAAGTGGTATGAGTATGATTATGTTATGGATGCTTTATACCAAGCGCCACGGTAATTTGGATTTGATGACTACCGAGCATGTACACGATATTGGTAAGTTCATGTTTGCCTTTACTATTTTTTGGACGTATTTATGGTTTAGCCAATTCATGCTCATTTGGTACGCCAACATTCCTGAGGAAACAGTTTATTTTAAGATTAGGATGCACGGGCCGTATGCTTTCTTCTTTTGGACCAATTTGGTACTTAACTTTGTAGCACCACTTCTAATATTAATGTCAGCACCTGCCAAGCGTAATTATTTTATCGTATCAGTTGTAGCAGTAATAATAATATTTGGTCACTGGATAGATTTTTACCAAATGATTATGCCGGGTACCGTTGGTGAAAACTGGCACATGGGTTGGTACGAAATAGGAATGATGCTTGGTTTTGCGGGTTTAATAATTTTCTTGGTAGGTAATAAACTAAGTAAAATACCACAAATACCCGAAAATCATCCGTATTTGAAAGAAACAATTATACACGTAGCTTAAAAAAATTAAATTTAGAATATGTCAGGTTTATTAATAATCATACTCGTCGCCCTTATCTTTTTGGTGCTGTACCAATTGGGACAGTCTAGTGAAATGATGGCGAGTCTTCAAGATCCAAAGGCTTTTGAACATAAACGAAATAAATGGTTGGGTTACTCTATGCTGGCATTTTTAGTAGTGTTTTTTGGAGGCATTGTGTGGTGTCATTATTATATGTTGCCGTTGATGGAATATACTGCTATCCCAGCTTCTGATCATGGTGTAAATTATGATTGGATGTTCGAAATTACCCTTTGGGTAACAGGGGCGGTTTTTGTAGCTACACAATTTCTTACTTTTTACTTTGCATTTCGATACCGTGATAATGGCAAAAACAAACCCGTATTTTTTGCGCATAGTAATAAGTTGGAAATGATATGGACGACCGTACCTGCTTTGGCAATGGCCATTTTGGTAGCTTTTGGATTAAAAGCTTGGTTCACCATGACAAGTGCAGCACCTGAAGGTGCACAAAAAATTGAAATTATTGGTAAACAGTTTAACTGGATAAGCCGTTACCCTGGGCCAGATGGCGTAATTGGTAAAAAGTATTTTAAAAATATAAGTGACGCAGATAATATTTTGGGCTTGGATTGGAACGACCCTGCCACGATGGATGATATTGTAATTCCTACAGGCGAACTTCGTTTGATAAAAGGAAAACCAGTAGAATTAATAATTGGTTCGCGCGATGTAATTCATGATGTAGGTTTGGCGCACTTCCGAATGAAAATGGATGCCGTGCCTGGTATAACTACTCGTATTTGGTTTACACCCACAATTACCACGGCCGAGATGGCGGTGAAATTAGGCAAACCTGATTTTGTATATGAATTATCCTGCGACCAAATGTGCGGTAAAGGACACTACAGTATGCGTGCAATTATTGTGGTAGAAACGCAGGCCGAGCATGACGCTTGGCTAAAGGAACAAACTGCGTACCATAAACAAACACACCCCGATTTATACCCGAGCGAAGAGCCTGCAGCACCTGTTGATGGAGAAGATGTTGAAGCAGAAGGCGGCGAGGCAACCACTAAAGTAAAAAAAGCTACGAACGGAGATAAAGTAACGATGAACTAAAATTTGCTGGTTTTGTTTTTTTAAGTAGAAAAACCAGAGTTTATAAATAGCCCTTCGAGCCCTCAATTCTTCGGGGCTCAGGGAGACGAAAAAAAAATTAAAATATTTGCAATGAGCAACGAAACGCACAACAGAGCAGAAGATCCAAACGAATTGCACAATCCTAATATTGGGAGTTTGCAAACCGAAGATCATCACAGTCATGATCATCATGACGACCACCATCATGAGCATGAAGAGCATAAGCAACACTTCTTTTCGAAGTATGTTTTTAGTATGGATCACAAAATCATCTCCCGTCAGTTTTTAATAACGGGTATGTTTTGGGCCATCGCTGGTGGACTAATGTCTGTATTTTTCCGTTTACAACTTGGTTTCCCCGAGGAGACTTTCCAAGTGTTACAAACATTCTTGGGTGATTGGGCAAAAGGTGGAAAAATGGATCCTGAAATTTATTATGGTTTGGTAACCATTCACGGTACGGTACTGGTATTTTTTGTACTAACAGCCGGACTGAGTGGTACATTTTCTAATTTTTTAATTCCGCTCCAAATAGGTGCGCGTGATATGGCTTCGCCGTTTTTGAATATGCTTTCGTATTGGTTTTTTGCCATTGCGGGTGTGGTAATGTTTATCTCTTTATTTGTTCATACTGGCCCCGCTTCTGGTGGTTGGACAACCTATCCGCCGCTTAGCGCATTGAAAGAAGCTTCGATGGGATCAGGCATTGGCATGGATTTGTGGCTCGTGAGTATGGCACTTTTTATTGTGTCTTCATTATTAGGTGGTTTAAATTATATTGTAACTATCCTCAATATGCGTACGAAAGGCATGAGTATGAAACGTTTACCATTGACAATCTGGGCGTTTTTGTTCACCGCAGTATTGGGTGTACTTTCTTTCCCTGTATTATTATCAGCGGCGGTGCTATTATTATTTGACCGTCACGGAGGTACTAGTTTTTACCTGTCCGAAATATTTATTGCTGGCCAAGCAATGCCTAATGTGGGTGGTTCGCCTATTTTGTATCAGCATTTGTTTTGGTTTTTGGGTCATCCGGAGGTGTATATTATTATGCTGCCGGCCATGGGTATGGCATCCGAGATATTAGCAACCCACGCGCGTAAACCAATTTTTGGTTACTTTGCCATGGTAATTTCTATTTTGGGCATTACCGTTCTGGCATTCTTGGTATGGGCGCATCACATGTTTGTTACAGGTATGAGTCCGTTTTTGGGCGGTGTATTTGTACTGCTTACACTCCTAATTGCCATTCCATCAGCGGTAAAAGTGTTCAACTGGATTGTGACTATTTGGAAAGGAAATATACGTTTTACCAATCCTATGTTATTCGCGCTTGGGTTTGTATCACTATTCATTTCGGGTGGTTTGACGGGGATTTTCTTAGGAAACTCGGCTTTGGATATTCACTTACACGATACTTATTTTGTTGTGGCTCACTTCCATATTGTAATGGGAATCTCGGCTTTCTTCGGGATGTTTGCGGGTGTGTATCACTGGTTCCCCAAAATGTATGGCCGTATGATGAATAAGACCTTGGGCTACATTCACTTCTTTATCACCTTCATAGGTGCCTACGTTATTTTTTGGCCCATGCACTACGAAGGGGTTGCGGGTATGCCACGGAGGTATTATGATTTTAGCAGTTGGGAAAGTTTTAGCCAATTTGGCGAGCTAAACAAAATGATTTCGGTAGCGGCGATTATTGTATTTTTTGCACAGCTTTTATTTGTGTTCAACTATTTTGTAAGTATTTGGAGAGGTAAAAAACTTACTAAAGAAACGTCTAACCCTTGGGGTAGTACAACGCTGGAATGGACTACACCGGTACACCCCGGACACGGAAATTGGGATGGCCCTATTCCCGAAGTACACCGTTGGGCGTATGATTTTAAAGATAATCCTGAAGAAGGAACTGACTATGTAATGCAGACCACGCCGCTGAAAGAGGGTGAGGAGGCGCATTAATCTATAAGATTTATTTGATATTGAAATGACCGCTTTTTTAGCGGTCATTTTTTTGCTAGCAAAATTGCTGTTCGGGTTTTCTTTTTCGGTTACTTCCCACTCAAAAATATCATTGGGCGTGCAGTTAATAGCCTTGCAAATAGCGCCAATATGGGCTATGGAGATGCCCTCAACTTTTTTACCGAGGTGAAGAATGTTTGTGTGGAGGTGTAGGCCGCATTGTACTCTTGCCCATGTTGGTCTTATGACCAACATGCTGTACGGAGGGTTGTTCGTGATAACACCAACAACGGCGAGCAATACCCCTTCTGTTTATTTAGAATTGGTAACTCAAACTAAGAAGTGGGCTAAAACCGAAACGATAATTAAATTCCTTTTTTATTATTGTCTCCGTAAGCGTCTCATAGGTCAAATTATTCTGCGTTTGAATAATTTCCTCAATGCGCTTGCCATATCTTATTAAACCAGTCATACCAACATTTATTTCTGCGCCAATCATAAATGATTTGCCCAACTTTCTATGTATTCCGCCGCCAAAGTTAACTCCTACTTCTAACTGCTTGGGGTGAGTTATAAAAGCCTCTCCGGTATAGGTAGGTACATTTTGAGTAGTTTCTTGATAAAATTCTTCAGCCGTTGCCTTCAGATAATATTTTACAGGAACATTTACAGAAAAGATAAACAAATATTTGTCTTTGTCTATTTGTTCAAAAGCTGTTGGCTGAAAATAAATTGCCGATGCTCGATCAGAGGAATACCTAATCGCTTTATCTCCCTTGCTTGGCTCAAAACTATTTTCATAATCTCCTTTCTGAATAGTGTACCCTAATGTTATACCTAATCCCGTGCCTTTGGTAAATATTCTATAATAAGATATTGTCGGTGTAAAAATCATTCCAGAATTTGTAGATTTTATGGTAGTATCAACCTCATGATTGATATCGATTCCGCTTAAGCTATTCAAATTTAACGACAACCTATTTTGCTGTGCAAAACAGGTTGTCGCCATAAATATGGAGGTTAATACAATTATGTATTTTGTCATTAATTTTTTTTCTCCGCCGAGTCTCTGCCATGCGGTAGCTTGGCTGGACTCGGCGGCTGCGAGCGTGTTGGGAGCATTCATATTATTTTTTTCTTTTGCCAAAAGTAAATCAAATTCATTCTCATTCTCCTCTTCTTTCTCCCTCTAAAAACATTCATTCTCCTCCTCTTCCGATAGCTATCGAAACTCCCTCTAAAAAAAATTCATTCTCCCTCTCCTCCTCACTCTCCCTCTAATCCACCACCCTCCAACCGCCGCTCCCACGCCAAAATCTCCGCCTCCGTCATATCTTTTAGCTTCTGCAATATGCCCGAGGGCGTGCGCGGGGCAATGGTATTGAGGTGATGATGCTCGGGCAGCGGGTTTTCTTTTTCACCTACTTCCCATTCAAAAATATCATTGGGCGTGCAGTTAATAGCCTTGCAAATAGCGCCAATGTGCGCTATGGATATGCGCTTGGTTTTATTATCGAGCAGGCGGTGCGCCATCACATGCGCAATGCCCTGCTTCCGCAGCCAGCTAAACGGATACCGCACGCCTTTGGTCACTAATAATTGTTTTATACGGAGGTTCATCATAGTAGTAGGTTTTTAAAGTTATAAATTAGCTATTTAAAAATTATCATTAATCATTTAAAATTGTGTTCTAGTTAGTTCAAAAACAACTTTTACTATTCAAAAAGCTATCCTAGCTAGTCAAAATTCTATCCGAGCTTTTCAAAATTTAGCCCTAGCTATCTAAAATTCTGTACTAGCAAGCCAAAAAACAACCCTAGCTAGTCAAAATCAAAGGTAAGCACTCTAAAATTTTAATTTGGTATAACACCGAGTAAATTTTGTATAACACGGTGTAAATTTGGTATAACAATGTATAAATTTAATATAACACGGAATGGATTTGCTATAACACAGTGTAAATTTTATATAATAACAACTAAATTTTGTATAACACAAAGTATTATTTCTATAACAGTTAGTAATTTTTATATAACAAATAGCCATTTTGAGCTTTTATAAAAAACAGCTTAAAACATAGTATTATATAAAAAATAGTGCACTACCTTGTGCCAAACAAAGAACATTAACCATGACAGACGACCAATATGCCCAATACGAATCACTAGAAAAAAGTGACGACTTTCAAGACCAGCCCGATAATATCGACGCTGCCGCCACCGTGCCCGATGTGGCCACCCTAGCCCTCGCCATGAAAAACAAGATAGACGAGATAGGCGTGGCAGACGGTATTGGCAGCCGCGACAATCGCGGTGCCTCCATCAGCAAAGGTCAGCTGCGGCAAAATCTCATTCGCCTAATCTTTAAAGTCTCGCGCGGGGCCACCGCCTACTACGCCCGCACGGGCGATACGTTTAAGCAAAAAAATGTGGACTTTGAAAAATCGGCCT
>JBBSPP010000193.1:0-6132 GCA_038258625.1 Chitinophagales bacterium | reverse complement strand
ACGTATGCTACCATTTCGGGTACATCAATGAGCACGCCGGGTGTAGCGGGCTCTGCCACACTTTTGGTGCAACGGTACAAACAACTAAATTCTAATGCCCTGCCGCCATCGTCTTTAATAAAAAATATAATATTAAATACCGCCGAAGATTTAGGAAATGCTGGCCCAGATTATCGCTACGGATACGGTAGAATAAATGCGCTGGAAGCTGCAAAAGTTTTGGAAACAAACCGCTATGAATTAAATAGCATTACCACAAATGGTACTAACAATAAAACAATTACCGTGCCTTCAGGCGCTTCAAAATTGCGGGTAATGCTTACTTGGAACGACCCCGCCGGGGCAAGTAATGCGAGTGCGGCTTTGGTAAATAATTTAGATCTTTCGGTTATTAATGGCACCACCACTACCCTGCCTTGGAAAGTAGATGAAAATAATCCGGGTGCCGCAGCATTTAGAGGCGTGGATGTAGTGAGCAATATTGAGCAAGTCACCATTGATAATCCCACTTCAGGGAGCTACACACTGCGGGTAAATGGCTTGGCAGTGCCAACAGGTCCGTCGCAAGAGTACGCGCTAACGTGGTGGGTGGAAACGCCCGCCATTGAAATTATATATCCCAATGGTACAGAAAATTTTAACAGCGGCAGTAGCGAAACAATTCGCTGGAATAATGCCGGCGTAACGGGAAATCAAACCGTGCAATATTCATTAAATAATGGTAGCAGTTGGACAACATTATCTTCAACGGTTCCTGCCAGTACAAGAGTTTATGTATGGACACCGCCTAGCAGTGCCAACACATCCACGGCTTTGGTGCGCGTAGTAAGTGGCGCCCTTACCGATCAAAGTGATGCCGCTTTTTCTATATTAAATACACCTACAAATTTTAGTGGGGTGAGTGGTACTTCGTGCAACGCTGGTGTGGTAAATTTCACTTGGACGAGCGTAGCCAACGCCACTAGTTATGACATTTATGTTCTGAATACGACTACAGGATATTTTGATACCTTGGGTACAAATATTACAGGCACCACCTTCACGGGTACAGGGTTACCCGCCAATACTAGTATGTGGTTTTATATCCAATCAAAAAATAATACTACCGGGGCAAAAAGCAAACGATCTGTAGCAATAAATGTAACCACCTCTGGGAATGGAGGTAGCGCGGCGGCACCAGGAGCAATTTCGGGGAGCACATCAATTTGTGCGCCTAGTAGTAGCGAAAATTATTCGGTAAATACAGTTGCCGGTGCCACAAGTTATACTTGGGCAGCACCCACGGGGGCATTCATAACGGGCGGGCAAGGCACAAATAGTGTAAGCATTAATTATACATCGGGTAGCACGAGTGGCAATCTGAGCGTTACTGTTACTGATGGTACGTGTATTTCTTCGCCTTCAACGTTGGCCATAACTGTAAATCAAACCACACCACCCGCAACGACCGGTGATACTATTTGTGAAAATAGCACCGCTAGCTTGGCAGCCACGGGCAGCGGAACTTTAGCGTGGTACGCAAATCCATCAGGAGGAAATTCAATTTTTACAGGACCAAATTACACTACCCCAGCATTAAATTCAACAACGTCTTACTACGTAAGTAATGTAAATGTGGCCCCAAATCAATCCATGGGCAAGGCTGATAATAGTGGCGGTGGAGCCAATTTTAATGCAAATCGTTATTTACTTTTTGATGCTTTTGTAGATATGGAAATTATATCGGTGGTTGTATATGCAGGCTCGGCTGGTAACCGTACTATCGAACTCAGAAATAGTATAGGCACACCATTGCAAACCGCCACCGTGAATTTAATAAGTGGTATGCAAACGGTAACTTTAAATTTCAGCGTACCAGCGGGTACAGATTATCAGTTAGGCGTATCCGCCACATCCGCCAATATTGATATGTACAGAAATGATAATGGATTATCCTATCCGTATAATTTGGCGGGCATTGCTTCCATTACCCGTAGCGATGCCGCCACAAACGGTGGTTTGAGTCATTACTATTTTTTTTATAATTGGACCGTAAAAGGGAAAGATTGCGAAAGTGCGCGAGCAACTGTTACGGCCACAGTTTCTCCAACGCCTAGCGTACCTACCATCACCACCGCTCACCCTGTCTGTATCAGCGATTCGGGTAGTATCACCATTACTTCTCCGCTAGGTACAAGTTTTGAATACAGTATAAATGGTACAAATTATCAGGCCGCCACAACTTTTTCACCGCCCGCAGGATTGTATAATGTAACCGCCCGAATCGCTACAACTGGTTGTACAAGTGCGGCTACATCGACCACCATCAATTCAAACACCAATCCTTGCGCGCCAAATGTTACGGTAGGTACCTTGGCGGCAACGCCTTCAATTTTACAAGGCGACTCGGCAAATTTGACCTACTTCATAAATAATACAGGTAACGTTCCAAGCAGCGGCACTATCAATATTTTACTATCAAAACCAACCAATGGCACATTAACATTGACGCTCCCGGTAGGCTGGACAACCGGTGCCAACACAACGAGCAGTATTTTGTTGACCACCAATAATATTATCCTGCCAGGCTTATCTAATAACGTGAGCATCCCAGCCGTTTATCAGCACAACGGTGCTAATGAGACTTCGGTAAAAACAATGTCTATTTTAGCATCGCCTTTATCTGGCGGCGAAACCTTGACCAACGATAATCAAGGAGCAACTTTTATACAGGTGAATTGATTTGAGTTTTTGTGCATCATTTATTTATATGAATTTAATGCAAGATTTTCAATCAAAAATGAAGAGTTCTCAAAGACGAAATTCAAAAAAATTCATACTGCAACAGGAAATGCCAGAATACAAATAGTATCTTTTTACCGAAAATGACTTCTTATGGCTACAACTTTTATTACACCTAATTTTTTAAAATTTGCTTATTCAATACACCATCTTCCGAAACAATTTTTAATATATATATACCTTCTACAAAATCACTCATATCAATCGTGGCGTTGTATGCCTTAAACTTTTTGGATTTTATTAATTTACCTGTAACGTTATAAATGGTTACCAGCTGTTCTTTAGCATTTTGAAATTCTAAATTCAGTTGTGCTTGTACAGGATTAGGATATACTTTAATATTTAGTTCGCTACTCTTGGTTGTTTTATTTATACCCAATGGGCTAGCCGGGCAATTACTGCCTAGCGGCAATACATTCACCAAGCCCTTTGACGTATTTATAAACCCGTCGAGAATTTTTGATTTAATTGTTGCCTCATCTATACTGCACCAACAATTACCACTCAAATCTGCGTTGTTCTGATAATTCAATTCTAGGTTATAGGTAGTATTGCTACAAATCGTGTTCCCTAAAAAAGTTATTGAGCCATCAAAATAGCTTCGAACATCTACACCAACATCATTGTTACGCACCACGTTATTCGTAAAAGAATGGTTCTAAGAATTAAAGGTAGTTTGCACGCCTATTTTATTATTCTCAATCAAACAACTATCAGTAATTCCATAAGGTTTCAGCGCAACATCGGTGTTACCGCTGAAGTAGCATTTACTGACATTTCCTATCCCATCAATGCCTACCATATTATTTATAAATCTACAATTGACTGCATAGGAGTCGAATTGGCAATAATCCAATCAAAGATGATTACTCTCAAAAACACAATTATCAAAACGAGTTTCAGGCATTCCGCCATCTTCATTTACAGCATAGTTATACGCAAAATAACAGTGGTTAAAAATGTAAGGACCGTGATACGCTAAATCTAAATTGACGAATTTTTTGGCATAAAGCCCGTTCACGTATTCCATAGTTAATTGATTTCCAACTCCCAACGGATTTGTGGTACCTACAACAGTTATACCATTCCATTTTCCTATGGAAGGTGATGTACTAGCCGAAGTAAACGTGATACTGTCCATACTTGTACCAATTGCTATCATTTTTCCTCTTAGTTCTATCCCTTTGTCATCACTAATTTGCACTACTGTGCCAGGCTCAATCGTCAGCGTTACCCCCTGAAATATCACATAATTATCAGTAACTAAATAAGGACTGTTCACTTTTGTCCAATTAGCATTCGCATACAAACCACCCGATACGCTAGTTTGGGCAAATGAAAAAATGGATGATAACATTAAAACCGATATACAGAAATATATTCTTTTCATAAAATAATTATTTTAATTGCTAACGAAAATAATAACTATTTATTGCAATCCATAAATATTATTCGAGTTGGAATTTGAAAAACTCTTTAACAATTAAACATTAAACAATCCTCAATAAGCATTCCACAAACCCTACTTTCGCGCACAAATAAAAATAAAAATGTCTAACAGAACTTTTACAATGATTAAGCCCGATGCCGTTCAAGACGGACACATCGGAGCAATTTTGGCCAAAATTAATGAAGGTGGTTTTAAAATTAAAGCCCTAAAAATGACCAAACTTAGCGCCGAGCGTGCAGGGCAGTTTTATGAAGTACACAAAGAGCGCCCGTTCTATGGGGAGCTTGTTGACTTTATGAGCAGTGGCCACATTATTGCCGCTATTTTAGAAAAAGATAATGCAGTAGAAGACTTCCGCAAACTAATTGGCGCCACCAACCCTGCTGATGCAGCGGACGGTACTATCCGCAAACTATTTGCCCGCAGCATTGGCGAAAACGCCGTGCACGGTAGCGATAGCGACGAAAATGCCGAGATAGAAGGCAACTTCTTTTTTAGCAATTTGGAGAAGTTTTAGAAAAAGTATTAATATCATTTAATCAACCTTTGCCATTTCGGCAAAGGTTTTTTTATCTTTAAAAACCAAACGGCATTTCATGAAAACCAAACACGACATTATAAATAATTGGCTACCGCGCTACACCGGGCAAGCGTTGGAAAAATTTGGGAAGTATATCCTACTCACTAATTTTCAGAATTATGTAAACATGTTTGCCGCCAACCATGGCGTAGAAGTTGACGGAAAAGACAAAGCAATGCCCTCGGCTACCGCCGAAGGGATTACCATTATCAACTTTGGGATGGGCTCGCCCATGGCGGCCTTGGTCATCGATTTGCTCAGTGCCCTTGAGCCAGAGGCGGTTTTATTTTTAGGCAAATGTGGCGGGCTAAAAAGTAAAAATAAAGTGGGTGATTTGATTTTGCCCATTGCCGCTATTCGAGGTGAGGGTACGAGCAACGATTATTTTCCGCCCGAAGTGCCCGCCCTACCTGCATTTGCTTTGCAAAAAGCAATATCCACCACCATCCGCGAAATGGAATTGGACTATTGGAGCAGCACCGTATATACCACTAACCGCCGCGTGTGGGAGCACGACGAAGCATTTAAACAAAACCTACGCAACCTGCGCGTAGATGCCATTGATATGGAAAGTGCCACCCTTTTTATTACCGCATTTTACAACCGAATATCGTGTGGAGCGCTCCTATTAGTAAGCGATGAACCTATGACACCCGAAGGTGTAAAAACTGGGATTAGCGATAAAACAGTAACCGATACCTTTGTGCAGCAGCACCTAAAAATTGGCAGCCGATCGCTAAAACAACTCATAAATAATGGGCTTACTGTGAAGCATTTGAAGTATTGATTGTGCTATAATCATTTTTCAAAAACCCTATTCCCTATTCCCTAATTCCTATTCCCTATTTTGTACCTTCGTACAATGCAAGCAACAATTACATCTAGCCAAGAATATATAGCTTTAGAAGAAAAATACAACGCGCATAATTATCATCCTTTGCCCGTAGTTTTGAACAAAGGCAAAGGCGCAAAAGTGTGGGACGTAGAAGGCAAAGAATATTTCGATTTTTTGAGCGGATATAGCGCGGTAAATCAGGGGCATTGCCACCCAAAAATTATAGCCGCCATGATAGAGCAAGCACAAAAACTCACGCTCACATCGCGCGCATTTCACAGCGACAAACTAGGCGAATTTGCTGAGTACGCCGCTAATCTTTTTGGCTACGACAAAGTACTACCCATGAACTCCGGCGTGGAGGCTGTAGAAACGGGCATCAAATTAGCCCGCCGTTGGGGCTATGATGTAAAAGGCGTGGAAGCGGGACAAGCAAAAGTGATTGTATGCGAAGGCAATTTTCATGGGCGCACGATGGCGGTTATT
>JBBSPP010000192.1:0-6140 GCA_038258625.1 Chitinophagales bacterium | reverse complement strand
TTCCTTTCAGAACATTATGGTCAAGCGGCAGAGCTTCACGAAAGCGAGCATTCTGAACATGAAAATCTACCTTTTAAGCACGACCATCAAAGCTGTACGCACTTCAATTCTTCTTTTACAATTCAAACGTTTGATTTTGTAACCAATACTAATTCGTTTCAGCAAGAAGGTGGTATTGTTATTTTGCGTGTAAGCCCCATAGAGTATAGCCTAGCGGAAATTGCACGCCTAGCCGAAAGCAATAATATTACCCTACAAGGTGTGCTGCTTAGACAACTAGCCGAGGAGCATGCTATGGATGTTACACTAAAAACCAACAAGACAGATTTGCGCGCATTTGTGGCTACGTTAGAGCGTTATGAATACAATATTGTAAATGTATATAATGCAATACTCAGCGATGAGGGCGAGCTGGAAAATAATTACAATGCGCTCATGCGCTATCTTGATTTATAAATAAAAAAAAAGGCTATTCAGCCTTTTTTTCTTCATCTTTCTTCGTAGCCGGATTTTTGTACGGTTTGTTGGCGCGGTATTTACCTTTTGAACCAATTGAAATTTTTCCTCTTCGAGTTTTTTTATCACCTCTTCCCATAATGTTTATTTTATTTTAGATGGCTAAGGTAAAATTGTTTTCGCGAAATCTACCAATTATCTTTTTTCCTTTCATTTTTTTTTATTGATAATCGTTTCTTTTCATCTAGCCGTTTTCTTTTTAACGATTCTGGAATTTTCAATTTCCGGCGTTTTTTTCTTGGCGCGAATGCTCTTTCTAATAAATTATAAAACTGTTTGGTAACCAAATCTTTATTTGTCAGCTGCGATCGTGAGCTTTGGTTGCTAAGTAAAAGTTCGCCGTCCTTATTAATTTTGTTTGATAAATTTTCTTCAATCAGCACCTTTTGTTCTTCGCTCAAGATAGTCGATTTTTTTACATGAAACCTTAGCTGCACTTTAGTTTCTACCTTATTTACATTTTGGCCACCCTTACCACCACTGCGCGAAAATTGATATTCTATCTCGGTACTTAAATTCAAAGTATTACTTTTATTTTTCAAAATTAAATCTTTTGCGCGTAGTAATCCAACGAGTTCGTGAGGCAAGTGTAACCATCAATAATAAAACAGTGGGCGCGATTAATAATGGCCTATTAATCCTGCTGGGTATAGAAGCGGCAGATCGTGTTACTGACATTGATTGGCTGTGTAATAAAATAAATTCGCTGAGGATATTTAACGATGCCGATGGAAAAATGAATTTATCCATTCAGGATGTGCAGGGAAAATTTTTAGTAATTAGCCAGTTTACACTTTTTGCTAGTACTAAAAAAGGCAATCGACCATCGTACTTAAAATCCGCCAAACCCGAAATTTCAGAACCGCTTTATGAGCAGTTTTGTAAGCACCTAGCTGAAATTTCGCATACCAACATAGAGCAAGGTATTTTTGGTGCTGACATGAAAGTGGGCTTGATAAACGATGGCCCCGTTACAATAATTATTGATTCAAAAAATAAAGAATAGACGATGAGCATAACCATTGCGCAATACCAAAAAGACGTAGATTATTGGATAAAAACTGTGGGTGTACGCTACTTCAGCGAGCTTACCAACCTTGGCATCCTTATGGAAGAAGTGGGCGAGCTTTCCAGAATTTTGGTGAGAAAATACGGTGACCAGAGCAATAAAAAAAGCGAGGAAGACGCCGACCTTGCTGATGAATTTGCCGATGTACTTTGGGTGCTCACAGCGCTGGCCAATCAATGCAATGTAGATTTGACAAAGGCTATTGAAAAAAATACAAAGAAAAAAAATAGCCGAGACCAACAAAGGCATCGCGATAATCCAAAGTTGAAAAGTTGATAACCCATTTTTGATGTTCGAGCTTATATAGCTTACTCTAGTAATTATTAAACCCCTAATTTAAATGTATTTGGTCATCTTATTTTAAAAACAGTATTTATAAAACACTCAAAGTTTGGCATTCATATATAAAACGTACCAACCACTTGCACTTTCTTAGTTTCTGTTAAAAAAAAATATGAGCTGAAATAATAAAATAACTTTGGCGTTATCTTTTTTATGAAAAAACTTCTCGTCCTTCTCGCTATATTTTTCTGTTCATCTTCAATTCTTTTGGCACACGAAAAAGATTCAATTTCGCAAAAAGAGAAAGCAATTTTTATAAATATTAATGCTCATCGAAATACGTTTCCAACAATTGATGAAAAATTTAGAACACAAGCAGGCTTTCCAAGTTTTGAATATCAAGTAAGAACTCCGAAACGAATTTTATCTTTTGAACTGGCCAAACTTTTTTATAATCAAAAATGTTATGGACCAGGGGATGTAATTACAGGTCTTGATTATAGATTTTTAAGCAGAAATTTTCAGGCTATTGCACGCTTTCAATATCAATATTTAATTGATATTCATCATGAGCATTGGCAGCCTTTTGTCGGCGCAGCGCTAAGTCCTGCGTATGCCCGCATAAACAGAATACCTATGGTTTCAACTTTTTATCCTACCACCATTTACTCCTTGAGCATTGACCATCATGCCAGCCTAGGCACATATTATAATATGGGCAAGTTCTTTTTGCAGGCAAATGCATTGCTGGGTATTAGTCGGATGGGAATTATTGGGCAGGATATTCAAAATCCTTTTCTTGTTCAGAACGCACAGAAATATTCCATTTTCAATTTCGACATTATACCTAATGATATTTTTTTTCGTGTGGGCATCGGCATGAAATTATAAATTACATTTGCCCCACTGCAAGCCAGGCTATCGCTTCGAGCAATTGGGGAGGAAAGTCCGGACAGCATAGAGCAACGTAGCAGATAACACCTGCCTTGGAGCAATCTGAGAGCCAGTGCCACAGAAAATAACTACCACGCCTTAGGGCGTGGTGAGGGTGAAAACGTGCGGTAAGAGCGCACGAGTCCCGCTGGTAACCGCGGGATTGGGCAAACCTTGCGTGCTGCAATACCAAATAAGTAAACGATTGAAAGCTGCTCGCTTGATGTTTACGGGTAGGTAGCAAGATTTCAACAGCGATGTTGGAGCTAGATAAATGATAGTCCTCGACAGAATCCGGCTTATCGGCTTGCAGTATTTTTTTTATTTAAAAAGCATGAACCTTTTTTAGAGATTCATGCTTTTTAATTTTAGGCTTAAAGAAAACTACAAAGAAGCTTCGGCAATTTTCATAATCTCATCTTCTGCCGCTTTTGCTTTTCTCAAAATTTCATTGGCTTCGGTTACATACTTTTCTGCCAAGGTTTTATCTGCCAAATCTTTACAATTAATCCGCACATTGAGGTTGGCGCCAAACACCGCGGCACGTGCACAAAGTGCGCCTACCGCCGCATCGCTTAGGCTATTTGGGTTTCCTTTTTCTACCATTTCTTTACAAAGCTCAAAAACTTTGTATGCCGTTTTCACTGTTTCCAATGGAATTTCTATGGCGTAAATTGTAGCATTTTGTATGGCTTGTTTGCGCGCTGCTTTTTCTTCATCTGATGATTTTGGCATGCGCACAGCATCAATTATTTTATTAAAAGCATTGGTGTCTTCGTCCACCAAGCGGATTAATTCTTCTTTCAATGCCTGCCCTTTGCACGCCCAGTTTGAAAACTCTTCCCAACGGTCGTCCCAACCTCTTTTGTGGCTACTGAGGTTTGCAACCATTGTTCCGAGCGCTGCGCCTAGGCTTCCTACGTAAGCACTTACACTTCCGCCGCCGGGGGCTGGACTTTCACCAGCCGTCATGTCGGCAAATTCGGTTAGTTTCAAATCTACCAAACGCTTAGTCGCATCGGCTTGCATCACGTATTCTATTATTTTTTTATTAGGATCAAAAGGTGTCAGTTCATCCAAGCCCATGCTTTTAATGGCGATTTTTATTTTCTCTGTTTCGTCGATTCCTAAGCTTCGTTCTTGTTTTTGTAAAAAATAATCTGCAGCATCCAGCATAGATTTTAGCGGTACTAATCCAACCAATTCGCTCCCCGTTACGCGCATTCCTCGCGCTGCGGCTCGTTCCACAGTTTTGTCAAAAGCGATATGCAGTGGAGTAACATGTATATCATTCAAGTTCATCGAAATTTGTGCAATACCGTATTCCTCAATAAACCATCCAATAGCTTTTACCTTTTTTAAAAGACCGGGTTCGCGCACGGGTTCACCCTTATCATCAAGCACAGGTTTGGAAGTAAGGCTTTCGCCCGAAAGTTTTACACGACCATTTTCTCGGAGATCGAACGCCACACTATTTGCCCTGCGTACCGAGGTTGTGTTTAGGTTTACATTATAAGCCACCAAAAAATCGCGCGCGCTGATAGCCGTTGCGCCCGTTTTTGCATTAAAAGCCGCAGGACCAAAATCGGGTTTCCAATGTGGGTCAACCAATTTTTTATTTAAGCCTTCGTATTCGCCAGCTCGCACCGTTGCTAAGTTTTTTCGCTCGGGGCTTTTTGCAGCATTTTCATAAAAATAGCCAGGGATGTTTAGCTCCTCACCTACTCGTCTGCCTAGCTTATGCGCCCACTCGGCGGTTTCTTCCATAGAGATTTCGCTAATTGGTATCAGCGGGCAAACATCCGTTGCACCCATTCGTGGATGCTCGCCGCTGTGCTGGCTCATATCTATTAGCTCGCTTGCTTTTTTTATAAGTAAAAAAGCTGCATCGATTACAGGCTGCGGCTCACCTACGAAAGTAATTACCGTACGATTGGTAGCCGCGCCAGGGTCAACGTCTAGCAGTTTTACACCTTCCACTGTTTCTACTACCGCGGTAATTTCTTTTATAATTTCGGGACGACGCCCTTCGCTAATATTGGGTACGCATTCTATGATTTGCATCTTGGTTCTATTTTTATTGTAGGCGAAAGTAATACCAAAACAATTTTTAGAAAGAGCTAATGAAATTTCGTTCTAGCCACTATCCATTTTTCACTTACATTTTTAGATTTGAGTACCAATCAGACGGGAGTATAGTCCTAAAAGCATTTATCCCCAATATTTGTTTTACATTATGTTTTTATTAATAAATATATTTGTTTAGGTGGAAGTCGAGACCCTATATTTGTATCATAAGAAGTTTCGAGAGGAACTTTCTTTTTCATAGGTTGATTTGGTTAGGGATAGCAGTTCTTATTGTTCGCAATAGGAACTGTTCCCTTTTAGGGAAGTTTGTAAATTGACACACCCCTCCTCTCAATACTTCGAGGCAGGCTAACCCCTCTCGACAGGGGAAGCCGCTGGATACTAAGATTTGTTTCGATTTTGGGTAGTCGAAAAATGTTCTCTACTAAAAAAGCTCCTTAAATTAGGAGCTTTATTTATTTTTAGTCGAAAACTTTTTTGCTAAATACTCGAATACCAAAGTATGCGCTGCAAGTATTCACCCCAGTTTTTCATGTTGCTTTGGAGGTATTTTGTAAAACTCTCCAATGTATTTTCTTTTCCTTTTTTCGGTGGTTCAATTAGTCGTCGTGCGTCTGTGTAGGGTTGTACATCAGTGGCGAAATAGGTGATGTTTAACCTTGGTAATACTAAGCCGAGAATCATGCCGGGCAAACCATTAAACGATTCGGGCCCGCCGGGGGCAATGATGGCATCGCTGTAAAATGCAATCACCCACACAGAATCCATAATAATTGTTTCGGCGCGGCGACAGTTGTAGCCAGCGATTTCTCTGAATTCTTCTTTTATTTTCCATGTGTATTTTGGTAGGCTATCTTTTAGCAAAATTGTTTTATCATAAATTTCTTTTTGGCTGGCAAATATTTTTTGCTCAAAATTGTCATAGACAATATTCTTCTCCGCTTGGATGTTTACCCACGGCATTTTTAGCTCCATAATGCCGTCTTTGGCGGGGCGGTAAATACTTTCTTCTTTGGTAAAATCCATTTCAAATTTATCCACTTTGTATTTGCCCATGTTGTCCTTGGCACGATCTAGCCAGCTTTTATTGCCGCTTTTGCTCATATCATCGAGGTAGTCGTACATATTTACCTTGCGCTCATATTGGATTGTACCTCTGTGCACCAAGCTGGGTTCGACTTGGGCTAGGGCGGCGGTTTGTAGTAAAACACCTAGTAATATTAAAAGTATATTTTTCATTGTAAGTAATTTT
>JBBSPP010000191.1:0-6177 GCA_038258625.1 Chitinophagales bacterium | reverse complement strand
TATCCTCGGTCGTGACCATTAGCCAGCCACCACTTTTGGTGCTTACAAATAGTACCACCCAAACCCCCACCTGCATCCCCGGCAACGACGGCACCATCACCATCACGGCCACCGGCGGTGCCCTAAATTATCAATACAATATTGGCGGTGCCAACCAGCCCGCCAATGTTTTTAATAATGTAGGCAGCGGCATTTATACCGCAACCGTCACGGATGCAAACGGCTGCACCGCCACCAGCACCGTAAACATTATTGCGCCCAATGCACCGAATATTTTGAATGCCCTGACTACCAATGTGAGTTGCAATGGCGGCACAAATGGCGCCATTAATGTAACGGCTACCGGCGGTGCCGCACCGCTCAATTATAATTTGCAGCCAAATAATCTGAGCAATACCACAGGTAGTTTTTCTGCATTAAATGCGGGCAGTTACACCATAATAGTTACCGACGCTATTGGCTGTAGCGCAAGCAGCGCCGTGCTTGTAAGCCAGCCCAGCCAGCTAATTTGGGACAGTACAAGTAGCCTACATGTAAATTGCAATGGCGGCAACGATGGTAGTTTGCAGGTAAATGCAAGCGGTGGTACCGGCCTAATAAATTTTAATTTACAACCAAATAATGTTACCAATGCAACCGGTTTTTATCAAAATCTCGCCGCAGGAACTTTTACAATTACGGCAACTGACGCCAACAATTGTAGCATCAGTACCACCATTATTATTACCGAACCACCTGCCTTGATTTGGAATAACCCTATCACCACAACCATAAGCTGCAACGGCGGCAGCAACGGCACAATGACCATTACCGCCACAGGTGGCACACCCACCTTGAGCTATAATTTGCAGCCAAATAATGTTACAAATGCAACAGGCATTTTTACTAATTTGACCCAAGGTAATTATTCTATCTCCGTTACCGACGCAAATAATTGTACCTTATCCTCGGTCGTGACCATTAGCCAGCCACCACTTTTGGTGCTTACAAATAGTACCACCCAAACCCCCACCTGCATCCCCGGCAACGACGGCACCATCACCATCACGGCCACCGGCGGTACCCTAAATTATCAATACAATATTGGCGGTACCAACCAGCCTGGCAATGTTTTTAATAATGTAGGCAGCGGCATTTATACCGCAACCGTCACGGATGCAAACGGCTGCACCGCCACTAGCACCGTAAACATTATTGCGCCCAATGCACCGAATATTTTGAGTGCCCTGACTACCGCAGCTACATGCGTGCCAGGTAATGATGGCACTATTATTATCACTGCCACAAATGGCACACCGCCATACCAATATAATGCAGGCGGTCCTAATCAACCTTCAAATACAATTTCGGCGTTGGGTGTAGGTGCGTATGTTATAACCGTAACGGATGCGAATGGTTGCACGGCTCAAAGTAATACATCAATAACTGTTGGGCCCTCCCCTACTATCACGGACATTTCTACAACTGATGCAACTTGTAACCCTGGTTGCGATGGTACGGCTACAATTTCGGCCACGGGTGGCACAAGTACGGTTTATACTTTTAAAATAAATACAACCCCTTTTCAAAATAGCGCTTCTTTCAATGCTCTATGTGCAACTAATTATATTGCCACTGTCCAAGCTGGAAACGGCTGTACCGATACAATGAGTTTTATAATTTCCACTTCAAACGGACCAATTATAACAGCTGCAGTAACCACCGCCGTTAGTTGTAATGGAGGAAATAACGGTGCAATTGCTGTAAACGCGACCAATGGTACCAACCCAATTAGCTATAATATAATGCCAGGAAATAGTACGAACTTCACCGGCACATTTACAAATTTGATGGTCAATACATACATTGTTTTGGCAACCGATGCAAACGGCTGTACCGTAAATACATCGGTGGTGGTAAATCAACCTTTGCCCGTACAGTTTGATTCTGTTTCGGGAAATTCGAGTACGTGCAATGGAATGAATAACGGCGTATTGTTCGTAATGGCGAGTGGTGGTACAAATACATTTACATATACAATTAGTCCTGCGGCTACATTTTTACCACCCAATTCCTTTGGTAGTTTGAGCGGCAATACAACTTATACCATCACTGCTACTGATGGCAATGCGTGTAGCCTGACCACCAGCGTTTTTGTATCCTCCCCCTCCGCAATAAATATAATGGCGGTCAATACTACGGCGGTTTCTTGCAATGGTGCGAGTGATGGATTGGCATCAATAAGTGCCATAGGTGGTGTGCCGCCCTACACCTATAATATGCAGCCTATAAATTTGACCAACCTTACGGGTAATTTTTCTGGATTACCTGGCGGTACATATTCCATCATTGTTACTGATGCTAATCAATGTTCGGTGGCTACATCGGTTATCGTAAACGAGCCAACGGCTATGCAAATTTCCACTTTAAATACAACATCCGTTGCCTGTTTTGGTGCTAGCAACGGTGCCATCCAAGTTCAAGCAACGGGCGGTATGAACCCAATATCATATAATCTTTTACCAACGAATCAAACCAATAGCACTGGTAATTTTACAGGTCTTTCGGGTATCAATTATACGGTTACAATTACTGATGGTAACAATTGTTCCATCGCTACGCAGGCATCGGTGATAGAGCCTTTTCCATTTGTAATTGATTCTATTGCCACTACCAATGCTAGCTGCGCAGGCGCAAATGATGCCTCCATCGTAGTGCTTACGACTGGCGGAAATAGCGGCAATACTTATTATTTACAACCAGGTAATTTGACAAATACTTCAGGTGTGTTTTCTAATTTAATTCCCCAACAATATTTTTTGAGTGTGGTAGATTCTAATTCTTGCACAACTACGGACACTGTTTTACTAACCCAACCCAATGCGCTGACTGCAAATTATACTAGCACAAATGTGAGCTGTTTTAATGGAAATAACGGCACCATAAATGTTGGCGCGTTTGGCGGCACACCTTCCTATACTTTTGTCTTAACTCCTGGCAACATGACCAACTTAAATGGAAGCTTTACAAATTTGTCGGCGGGGGTATATTCTATCACCATTACCGATGCTAATAATTGCTCAACAATAATAAATTCAATCGGGATATCGGCACCAACATTATTACAATTCTCATCAGTAGATAAGACTGATTTAATATGCTACGGAGATAAAAGCGGCACCATATCGGTAATAGCAACTGGAGGCACAACGCCTTTACTGTACAGTCTATCCCCAATTGGTGGAGTTCAAAATACACCCGGAAATTTTTCAGCATTACAAGCAGGAAATTATTTAGTCACGGTCATTGATGCTAATAATTGTACTGTTACGGCCAGCATAATGTTAGATCAAAATCCGGCTATGGCTTTTGATAGTATAAACATTACCACGCCCCTATGTAATGGTGATGATAATGGCACTCTATATTTCAAGGCAAAAGGTGGTATTGGTCAGCTACAGTATTCTGTTGATAATGGCGGTATTGGTGCAGGCAAAAATATTGTAAAGAATCTTCGAGCGGGTCAATACTTAATTAGCGTATTTGACTCTTTGAACTGCCGCCAAGATTCTACAATTACAATTTCGCAGCCCAATGCGCTAACCCTTTCATCTTTGGATCTTATGCATTTAAGCTGTGATATTTCCTCAGATGGCATGGCAATTTCAAAGGCGATCGGCGGTGTAGGATACCTTACATATTATGTACGGCCAGGCATTAAACTTAATCGTACAGGGATTTTTGGCGGATTAAATGCCGGGTATTTTTCATTAAAAATTACTGACACCAATCAATGTTCGTTGGATACAAATTTTAGAATTTTGAAAAATCCAAATGAAATGCGCGCCGAAATTCAAAAAAGAAATTTACCCTGCCGAGGGTTGGGCAATGAAGGGGCGGCGGTAGTAAATGTGTACGGTGGCGCACAGCCCATTACCTATTTGTGGAGTACACAACCTCCACAAGAAACCAATAATGTTGATGGCTTACGATTTGGCAGCTACTCTGTTACTATTACCGATGACAATGGTTGCCAAATTATTGACTCAATTTATATAGAGCCAGGACAATGTTGCGAAGAGTTGTTTCTGCCAAATGCCTTTAGCCCTAATGGTGATGGCAATAATGATGAATTCAAAGTCATCACCACGGCGGGTGTGGATTTGATTCAGTTCGAAATTTATAATCGTTGGGGTAACAAAGTATGGAGCACCAACTCTTATTACAACGGTTGGGATGGCACGTATCAAGATCAACCCGCCGCCCTGGGCACTTACTACTATGTGTATCGCTACAACTGCACAATCAATGGTAAGGAATATATCAAAAAAGGAGATATCATTTTGATACGATAGGTACGGCAATTTATTATCGTAATTTTGAAAAACCATGAGTATCAAACCTCTTAAAATTTTATGGATATGCAGTTGGTACCCCAACGACGAGGATGAGTTTCGTGGAGATTTTATTATGCGGCATGCCCTAGCCTTGGCTGCAAAAATGGAATTTTCAATATTCCACTTTGTAGAAAAAGCAAGTAAAAATGAAGTGCAGGAATTTGAGTTGCAAAATATTAATGGCAGTTTTGTTACCATTGGATATAACAAATCCAACAATAAATTTCTATCATTCAAGGCGCAATGGGATTTTTATAATCAACAATTAAGAAATTATATAGCACGAAGCGGCAAACCCGATTTGGTGCATTTGCACATTCCGTGGAAAGCCGGATTGGTGGTGCGCTATTGGCTAAAAAAATATAAAATTCCGTACGTGGTGAGCGAACACTACGGAATTTATAATCAGCACACGACAGATAATTTTTTTAAAAAATCCGTTTTTGTAAAAAAATATATCGCCAAAATTTTTCAAAGTGCTAGCCAAGTAATTACTGTAAGTAAAAGCTTGGGTGAAGAAATAAAATTAATTTTTAAGGTGAATTACAAAACCATTTCCAACGTGGTGGATACGAGTAATTTTTATTTTGAAAACATCACGGTGAAGGATGAATTTAGCTTTTTGCATATTTCAAATATGTATGAAATAAAAAATACCAATAAAATTATCGAGGCTTTTGCAATGGCCTATGAAAAAGACAATTCGCTCAGGCTAAAATTAGTAGGTGCTACGCCAAACAATATAATTGCCCAAATATTAAATTTGGCATGCAAAAAAGCTATTACAATTATTGGTGAAATTCCCTACAAAGAAGTGAGTGAACTCATGAAACAACATCATGCTTTCGTATTATTCAGCGATTGGGAAACGCAAAGTTGTGTAACCTTAGAAGCACTTTGCACGGGCAGGCCAGTCATTACTAGCGCCGTGGGTGGGGTACAAGAATTAATTACCCCACAAAACGGTCTTTTAGTAGCCGCAGGCAATATCAAAAAATTAGCATCAGTGATGCTTAATATGAAAAACAATTTTCATGAATATAATTTAGAGCAAATTGCCGCCGATGCTCAAAAAAAATATTCATACAATCAGGTAGCCAATCAATTTATGGAGACCTATAAGGAAGTGCTAACTCGCTAAAACTTTAGTGCATTTTTCTAAAATCTGAAACGCAATCTCCGCCATTTTATTTTCGGAATCCAAAGTTGGGTTCACCTCTGTTACTTCAAAACAACAAAGTTTTTCTTCTTGCATAAATCGCAGCAAAAGCGTTTCTATTTCTTTGGCAAAAAGGCCATCCGCCACCGGCGTGCCAGTCCCTTTTGACTCCGAGCTATCAATACAATCTACATCGTAGGTAATGTATATATAATCGCAACCACTCAAATATTCCAGCGTTTCTTCCGCACATTTTTCCATGCCCATTTCGCGCACTTCGGCTACGGTAAACACTTTCATGTTTTGCTCTTTTACCAAATACGCCTCTTCTTTTTCAAAATCACGCAGGGCTATAAACACCAAATCTTCGGCATTTATTTTGGGCGAAATGCCGCCTAAGTTTTTCATGCGCTCCCATTGCTCAACCGTTTTTTTATCGGGGTTTTGCTTTTTACAATTTAGATTATCCTCGGCAAGGCAAACTGCCAATGGCATACCGTGCACATTGCCCGAAGGCGAGGTGTAGGGCGTATGCAAATCTGCATGAGCATCTAGCCAAACAACGCCAATTCTTTTTTTAGGATACGCCATTTTAATGCCCGAAATTGTACCTGCCGCCGTGCTATGATCACCCGCCAAAAC